>NZ_FONF01000007.1:0-232519 GCF_900112835.1 Marinobacter sp. DSM 26671
GGGCGATGCGGAACGCGCCGAGTGGTTGTCACGGCAGACCCGTCAGCGCAGTTACGAGGCGGAGGTGTTGAGTGTGATCGAGGGCCTGCGCTCGCACATGCCGCTGCGGTCGAGACGGCAGTGCACGAAATGAAAGCCAAGGGAGTGGCGTTTGTCCAAGATGCTTGCACTGAACCCTGGGGGCAGACAGTTGCAAGATTCATAAGCCCCGAAGGTGTTTTGGTGGGGCTGAATCATACGCCTTGGCTTCATGAATGACGCCTGACTATCTCGCCAAATTGGCCTATGGTGCAGCACTGCGATCACGTAAATAATAGTGCTGCTAGGCTACCAGAGTAAGCTTGGATGAAATTACCCGCTGGTTCGATTTATTGATTTGCATGGCCTTGTACGTCCAGTTTCAAAGGCAGTGGGCCGGGTTTGGCAAAGTAGTAGCCTTGGCCGTAGGCAACACCCAGGGATTTGAGAGTTTCCATTTCTTCAGCTCTTTCGATGCCTTCGGCGACAACGAGCGCGCCGGTTCGAGAGGCAAACTCGGAAACTGCGGACACCATTGCCTGTTTGGCTGGGTCTCTGTGAATGTTGTCATTGAGCTGAAGGTCAAGTTTCAGGATATCAGGGCGCAGTTCGAGGATACGATTGAGGCCAGAGTAGCCGGCTCCGACGTCATCAATAGCTACCTTTGCACCCAGCGCTTTCAAGCGATCAACAACCAAGCGCAGGGGTTGAAAATCCGAGACCATTTCGTGTTCCGTGATCTCGAAGACAACCTGATCAAGATTCAGAGTGCGTGCGATTTCGGTAAAACTTTCCGAGAGTAAAGTCTTAGGCGCGAGATTGATAGTCAAATAAGTACCATCTGGCAGGTGATCAGCCAACGCCAGAGCCTCCTGCATTGCCCTGATTTCTAACTCAATGCCCAGGCCGGTCTCCCACGCCTCATTGAACCACTTGTCAGGGGTGCGCTTAGGCTCTGATGAAAAACGGGCAAGAGCCTCGGCAGCAACGATTTTGCCGCTTGAGAGATTCACGATGGGCTGATAAACCACGCTTGGCGATTCATTATCCAAAACGTGCTCGATACGCCGACGTTTTACCCGCTGGTCTTCGGTTATCCCTCTTTGTCTGGCGATGTGCGCACTGAGTATATCGGCAAGGACCGACAGAAACTGCACGTCTCTTGGGCCGAGGTCTGAGCTGTCTTTGTTGATGCAACACAGCGTTCCGTAAATTTCTCCGTCCGGGAGAACAATGGGTACACCAACATAGCTACCGATATTTAGAGCTCTTGTTACCGTCAAGTCACGAACTGCTGGGTCGTTTCTCGCGTCATTCACGATGTTTGAGATTTTTTCATTTACCATGCGATGACAATAGGTGTCCTTGAGCGGAAAGCTATCCCCCTCCTCGAGCTTGCATTCGTCGTTGCTTTGGGAGATGCGGCTGAAGACTTTACGATCGCCCTGGAATTCCGCAACGAAACTGATATCAGAACCCAGCCTGTCCCTTGCAGCTTCTATGACAGCAGCAAGAAGGTCTTGAGTGGAAGATTGATAGGTGCCCGGTAAACTCATGATGTGTCTTATCTGAATACAGGTTAGATCGGGCTTAGTTTAAGAGTTAGGAAGGGGCACAGGTATTGTTAAGTGCGGATCGTGACAAAAGATTACAATTAAGTTGGTGCCAAGAGGTTTTAACCTCAATGTGTTTAATCTGTAGGCGAGGTCAGTCGGTAGCCCTGTTGATAGACAGCGTTCAGGCTCCAGCCCGTTGTTTCAGTCTGCAGTTTGCGGCGCAAACGACTGATATGGTTGTCTATAGTGCGAGTCGTTAATTCGCCGGTTTGGCCCCAAACAGCAGCTAAAACCTGATCGCGTCGCACCAGCACATCGTGATTCTGGAAAAGGTAATAGGCCAGATCGAATTCTTTTCGTGTCAACGGTAATTGCTCATTACCCAGAAAAAGTTGTTTGCGAGGAGCATCAAAACGATAGGGGCCGAATGTTTTGCTGCTGCGGTCCTCGCGAGCTGATATTCTTCGTTTGATAGCTTGCAGCCGCGCAAGTGTCTCACCACGGGATAAGGGTTTTTTCAGGTAATCATCTGCTCCCGCTCGCAGGGCCTGCACGACATCTTCCTCAGCAAGCCGAGCTGTGGAAAAGACGACGGCGATATCGTAACCGTATTCCGCACGAATCCAGGACATAACTTCGAGGCCGCTGCCGTCGGGCAAGTTCCAGTCAAGAATCACGGCATCAGGGCGTTTCTTTCTTACAAGCTGAAAAAAACGTGAAACGCTCTGTTCCGAGTCTACGTTGTAGCCTTCCTGCTGAAGCCAGAGTGCCAGGGTTTGGCTTAATTCGTTGTCGTCTTCGAGAATCCCTACTCGCATGCCCAAGCCACGCGCTCCCTCTTCCGATATCGTTCAAAAGTACCCAAAAACCACGGGCTTTGCCAATTGGCCCATCTGTTCTAGTATTGCTTTCCATTGCCATGCTTGGACTGTCATACGTCAGAAGCCATCGGGTAGACGTGAGGCTCGCAAAATGACTAAATGGGAGCCCCTGGTATAGATGGAATAGCTGGCTTAGTTTAATTTAGCTCCGTTGGCTTTAGGTTTCTAAAAATGCACGAAAGGCGAAGACCCACCCAGAGAGGTGGTTTTTTTCTTTCTGCCGATCAGAAATCTGCTTGCTTGACGCACATTAAATTCGCGGCTTCCGGAGAGAAAAGTCGACATGAATAGAAACGCTGCACCCTATCCAATCGGCACCCCCGGCACTCCCTGGGGCGATGCGGAACGCGCCGAGTGGTTGTCACGGCAGACCCGTCAGCGCAGTTACGAGGCGGAGGTGTTGAGTGTGATCGAGGGCCTGCGCTCGCGCTTTGACGTGGAAGAGTACGGCGCTCTGGATTACGGCCCGGATTACTATCCGCTGATGGCGATTCGCAGCCGCGGCTGGAATAACGATCTGCCGGTGGTGCTGATAACCGGCGGGGTTCACGGGTATGAAACCAGTGGTGTGCATGGCGCGCTACAGTTCCTGGATAAGCACGCAGCGGATTATGCCGGCCGCGTGAACTTGCTGGTTGCGCCCTGTGTCAGTCCCTGGGCGTATGAGCGCATTCATCGCTGGAACTATAATGCGACTGATCCCAACCGTTCATTCCACGAGGGCAGTCGGGCGGAGGAGTCAGCCGCACTTATGCGATTGGTAGCGCCTGTTCGTGACAGTGCCCTGATTCATATCGACCTGCACGAGACCACCGATACCGACGAATCGGAGTTTCGCCCGGCGCTGGCTGCCCGCGACGGCAAGCCGTTCGAGCCGGCCGGGATTCCCGATGGCTTTTATGTGGTCGACGACAGCGAGAACCCACAGCCTGAATTCCAGCAGGCATTGATCAGGGCGGTGGAGCAGGTGACGCATATTGCGCCGGCCGATGACAGCGGCGAGATCTTCGGCTCCCCGGTGGTCGCCAGGGGCGTGATCGCGTATCCGCTCACGCAGTGGGGGCTGTGCGCCGGTATTACGAGTGCGCCCTACCGGACCACCACCGAGGTTTACCCTGATAGCCCACGTGTAACCCCCGCGCAATGTAATGCCGCGCAGGCTGCGGCGGTATGTGCGGCAATTGACTATGGGTTGGCTCATCGCGGAACCGCACTTTAATCAATGTGATCGGCGTAGGCTGATTACTTGGCTAGACTTTCCGAAGAGACAGACCCTAAAACAGCAAGGCAAACCCCATGGATGCTTCCGAAAAGAAGTTGGCGCTTGGTCTTTTCCAGATAATCGAGCGCATTCTGTTGTTCATCGTTGTGTTGATGACACTCGGGGGCGTGGCCTTCGAGCTGCATTCGCTCTACATCGCCCAGAACATCAACCTTGCAGACATTCTGTTGATGTTCCTGTATCTGGAGGTCATCGGCATGGTGGCTGTGTTCTACTCGGATCGGCGATCTGCTTCTGTATTTCCCATTTTCATTGCCATCACCGCATTGGCCCGACTGATTATTCTTCAGGGCAAGGATATGGCGCCCGAGAATATTCTCTTCGAGGCCATTGCGATTCTGATTCTCTCCATCGCGGCGTTTGTGATGACCCGGCTCAACCAGCTCCGGAAAGATGATTAACCCGGTTCCGACAGATAGGGCTGTGCCAGGGTCTCAAGCTTTTCTTCTCTGAGTTCGCCGATGGCATCCCATATTTGCTCTGCAAGCTCCGGATTTGCCGCTTTGAACTCCCGCGAGAGCATCAGATAGTAGGGTTTGGTTTTCAGGGGTGGATCAATCCGGACAATGCCCGGGAGCTGATCGGCGTTACGGCTCAATAGGAAATCGGCGGTGACGGATTGCAGCGCAACGGCATGGACTCGTCCCGCGGTCAGCAGTTGGAGGCTTTGCCTGGAGCTGCGCACCTTCATCACGGAAACGCCCAGCTGTTCCAGATCGTTCACGATGGAGTAGCCCAGGGGCGCGCCAATCTCCAGGTCACTATCCTGGAACGTCTCGCCGGTCCAGCCAAGATCGGTATCTGGCAGGGCGTATAGATGATAGCTGATGGTGGTCAGTCGTCGGGTGGGGTCAACCTGTCCGTCACGCCGGGGGTATTCGCCTATTCGGGTGCGCGCAGCATTGTAAGAAGCATTGAAGATACCATCCACCTGGCCGGTTTCGAGCATGGCCAGACATCGTTTCCAGGGGTAGCGGCTGAATTTGATCCGCAAGCCCGGAATCCGTTCCTCTACCAACTTGACCAGCTCCACGGCCGCTCCGGGATTCACCAGAACCTTTTCGGTGTCACCCATGTAGTAGGGGAACTGGGTTTTATCCTCATAGGCAACATGCAGGACAGTTTCGGCAACCGCAGGCGGGGACGCAGCCAGTAGCAGGCAGAGGGGGAGCAGTGCGAGGTAAGACTGCACACGCGCTTTCATGGCAAAGTCCAGCAGATTGCAATAACAGGGTTATCTTAAACCGCCCCGCCTAGTTCTGCATGCGAATGTCGTCTTTCCAGCGAAAGCCTACGCCCCCGGCTTGCCACACGCCGTCTTTATTGAACGGGTGAGGACCGGCCATATTAATGTACTGCGGCAGGCCAAAGTGGGGCGCGAGGTTCCGCGGGGCCTTGATAGTTACCCGATCCATGATGCGCAGGCCCTGTTGCTCTGCCGGCAGGTGGGCCTCTGGCGAGGCACGATGGGCGACAGCCCAGTTGTCGATAAACAGCAGATCGCCGGTATCGTATTCGTAGCGAATGCCGTAGCCATCCCTGAAGGAGTCGTTCAGCAGATCATTGTAATCGTTGAACAGTTCCTTCATGGCGGTTTCGTCCAGCAACCGGAAGCTGTCCGCGGGGGCGGGCAGGGTTTTCAGCTGGTCAAGCGTCAGTCCTTCTTCCGGCAGTCGTTCAATCACCGCACCGGTCATGCCCAGATGCAGCCACACGCTTTTGCGGCCGGAAATTGGGTGGGTATGGACCACGGGGTGGGTCACGCTGGAAGCGGAGTTTACTGAGACCAGGCGCTCCCAGAGATCCTGCTTTTCCGGCGGGAGTGAATCAAACGCGGCGCCCTGGTGCGCGAAGTGGGTGCCGCCGCCGTTTTCCGGTGCGCGGGCCATGTAGTAAGCGCTGTGGGAGAAGGTAGCGGCTTCGAAACTGCCGTCGTTGTGCCACTGGGGGCCAACGCCGAGAATGCCCTGGCGGCCATCGTTCGAGCAGCGGAAGATGTGCCGGTTGCGGTCAGGCGTTGCAGGGTGAACACCGTGGGTGGAGTGGATCTCACGGCCGCCCCACCATTTGCAGGCATCGATCAGTTCATCAGGCGAAAGGCCGGATTGGTGCTTGAAGACAATGAACCCGCGATTTGCCATTTCCGCTTCCAGGGCCTTTATCGCCGGCTCTGGCAGCTGGTTGCGAACGTCTGCGCCGTAGATTTCAACGCCGATAGGGTCCAGCGGCTTGAGCGACAAGCCTTCCTGTTCGAGGAGGGCCACATTCTCCGGGTTCAGGGGCGCTACGGTGGAGGTCGGTTCGCGGGGTGTTTCCAGGGGCTGTGCCATAGTGATCGACTACCATGCTTCTCGCTTTGTAGACAGCGTAACCCGGGCGGCTTTTGGAACTCAAACCGGATGTGTCGATGGACACCTGTCCAATCAGTCGCCAGGCAAGTTTGCAGGGGCAAGACCAATTAGCGTTTGCCATCGTAGATGCGCCCTCTAGACTGATATAGGTAACTAAAAAACCAGAGGAATGGCCGTGACTCCCAAATCCTTTTTGCGCCGCACAGCGGCATTGATAGCGTTGGTAATGTCCGGATCGGTAATGGCTGCTGATCCTGTGGTGGTGTCTTCCAAAATCGACACCGAAGGCTCGGTGCTGGGGCAGATGGTGTTGCAGTCCCTGGAAGGGGCCGGTATTCCGGTTGAAAACCGGCTTCAGTTGGGTGGCACCAGCATTGTGCGCAATGCGATCAAGGCCGGCGAAATCGATATCTACCCCGAATACACCGGCAATGCCGCGTTTTTCCACGACCAGGCCGACCGGGATATCTGGAAGGACGCCGACAAGGCTTACCAGGAGGCTGCTCGCCTGGATAAAGAGGCGCACAACATTGTCTGGCTGCAACCGGCAGAGGCAAACAACACCTGGGCCATGAGCGTGCGGGGGATCTGGCGCGTGACAACAACCTGGCCACACTTGAGGACCTGGCCCGCTATATCAATGAAGGCGGTGCCTTCAAGTTTGCGGCCAGCGCCGAGTTTGTGGAATCCGCCAGTGCCCTGCCAGCCTTCCAGGAGGCCTATGGCTTCGAGCTTGAGTCCGACCAGCTGTTGATTCTTTCCGGTGGCAACACGGCGGCCACCCTCCGCGCGGCGGCGTTGAACAACAACGATGTGAACGGGGCGATGACCTATGGCACCGACGGTGGCCTGGATGCCCTGGATCTGAAGGTGATGGAAGATACCGCCGGCGTTCAGCCGGTCTATCAACCTGCACCCATCGTGCGTGGCGAGGTGCTGGAAACCTATCCGCAGATCCGGGAGGTGTTGACCCCCATCTTCGAGTCGCTGGATCTCGAAACGCTGCAGCGCCTGAATGGCCAGGTGGCCGTGAACGGTGTGCCGGCGGACACCGTTGCCCGGGATTACCTGGATTCCCTGGCCCAGGACTGAGGTTTGTCGATTCTCAGCTCCGTTTCCCCGAACTCCATGCCGAACCGTGTCCTGCCCGTGCTGGGGTTGCTGGCCCTGGCACTGGTCTGGCTTCTGGATCTGGGCGTTATTCAACCCAACCGGATCGTTCCTGGTACCGGGCATGGTCTTTGGTCGGCGGTAGGCGGAGCAGGGGCTGGGCTGGTGTCACTGATTCTGGCGGGCTGCGTTGTGCTGTCTCTTCTGCCGGTGCGCCGTCGGTACCTGCCGCTCCTGGCTCTGGTGGGCCTCTCTCTGGCATTGATGCCACTGCTGCTTGAGGTCTTCGCAGGCCGGCATCTGCCGGAAGACGCCCCCTATGCGCGATCGTCCATCGGAGCCGGTTTCTGGTGCCTGCTGTTTTTGTTGTCCCTGATGCTGATCGAAATCCTGGGGCGCCTCGGAAGTGGCCGAGGGCTGCAACTGCTGATCCTGGCGGTTATCAGTGGAAGCTGGCTGTGGTTCCTGCGGGGTGACGGCCTGGAGAGTCTGTCTCTGGTTCGGGAGTTCAACGCCCGGCCGGATAAGTTTGAGCAGGCCTTCTGGACTCACATGGCACTGGCTTTCGGTGCGGTCGGCATCAGCGCCTGTCTGGCCTTTCTGCTGGCGCTGAAGATGATTCGCAGTGTGGCCTGGCGCCGGCCTATCCTCGGCGCCGTCAGTTTTCTCCAGACCATTCCCAGCCTGGCGGTGTTCGGCTTGCTGATCGCACCGCTCAGCGCGCTTGCGGCTGCTTTCCCGGCGCTTCAGGCCATGGGCATCCGTGGCATTGGCTGGGCGCCAGCGCTGCTGGCGCTGGTGGCCTACAGTCTGCTGCCGATGGTGCGCAATACCTTCGTCGCGCTTACCGAAGTGCCTGAAAGCCTGGCGGATGCCGGGCAAGGCATGGGCATGAACGAGCGGCAGCTGTTTTTCAAACTCAAGCTACCCCTGGCACTGCCGGTGATGGTGGAGGGCGTTCGCATCACCACGATTCAGGCCATCGGCCTGACGGCGGTTGCCGCGCTGATCGGCGCCGGCGGTTTTGGCAGCTTTATCTTTCAGGGCCTGGGGCAGGCGGCGATGGATCTGGTATTGCTTGGTGCGTTGCCCACCATCGCACTCGCTCTGCTGGCTGATGCGTTGTTCACCATGCTGGCGGCCATTCTCAAGCCGACACCGGCGACGGCCTGACAGGAAAAGGGTATGTCCGAATGATCGAACTGAAAAACGTAACCCGCCGCTTCGGCGATGCCGTGGCCGTGGACCGGATCAACCTGACGGTCGAAACCGGAGAAGTGTGCGTGCTGGTGGGCAGCTCAGGCTGCGGCAAGTCCACCACTTTGCGAATGATCAACCAGTTGTTGCCCCACAGCGAGGGCGAGATCCTGGTAGATGGCAAGGACGTTACCGCCATGAACCCGGAGCAGCTGCGGTTGAATATGGGGTATGTCATCCAGGGCACGGGCCTGTTTCCGCACTGGACGGTGGCCCGCAACATCGCCATGGTGCCCCAGCTTCTGAAATGGCCCCGCGAGCGGATCGACGAGCGCGTGCATGAACTGCTGACGCTGCTGGATCTTGACCCGGCCACCCACGCCAACAAATATCCTCAGCAACTGTCCGGGGGGGCAGGCCCAGCGGGTGGGGGTTGCCCGGGCGCTGGCGGCCAACCCCAATATTCTGCTGATGGACGAACCCTTCGGCGCGCTGGATGCCATCACCCGGGAAAACCTGCAGTTGGAGATGTTGCGCATCCAGAGTCAGCTGCGGAAAACCACCGTGTTTGTGACCCACGATATCGACGAAGCCCTGAGGCTGGCGACCCGCATTGCCGTGATGGACCGGGGCCGCATCATCCAGCACGACACGCCGGAGAACATTCTCCGGCGGCCCGCGTCCGATTTTGTGGAGAATCTCGTGGGCAAGCAGGACCGGGGCCTGAAACTGATGAGCCTGCGCACTGTACGAGACCTGATGCAGAGCTACCCGCAGCCAAGGCGGCCTGAACCCGGCGCCGACGGCCTCAAGGAGGCCGACAGCCTGAGAGTGGCCCTCTCGATTATGCTCTGGCAGAACTGGAATCAGGTGCCGGTGTTCAATGCCGATGGCGAGGAAACCGGAACCATCACCCGCGAACGCATTATCCGGGAAGGTGCCTGATGCGGATCTGGTTGCCGCCTGTATCGCTGACCGCGCTTCTGTGTGCCCTGAGCGCCGGCATGCCGGTTCTGGAGCCGCTGTTCCAGTGGGTCCAGCCGGATAAACAGAACGTGATCTACGAGCGGGAGAGCTTCCTGTTTCTGCTTCAGAACCATCTGATGCTGGTGGTGATTTCCGCCTTTGTGGGAACCGTCGCTGCGGTAGCGGGCGGTATCTTCGCAACCCGCCCCTCGGGCCGGGACTTTCTGCCGCTGGTGAGCCAGATCGCGTCCATTGGTCAGACCTTTCCACCGGTGGCGGTTCTGGCCCTGGCGGTGCCGGTTCTCGGATTTGGTGAGGCACCGATTCTCGTGGCGTTGATTCTGTATGGCTTGCTGCCCATTCTCCGCAACACACTGGCGGGCCTTGAGGGAGTTGATGCCACCGTCCGGCAGGCTGCGCTGGGTATGGGCATGTCGTCTTTTCAGGTGTTGCTGCAGGTGGAGTTGCCGCTGGCGGGCAGGGTGATCCTGGCCGGCATCCGAACCTCGGTTACGATCAATATTGCCACCGCTGCCATTGGCTCAACGATCGGTGCCCGAACCCTCGGTGATCCGGTGATTGCGGGGCTGGTAAATGGCAACACGGCCTATGTGTTGCAGGGTGCGATTCTGATTGGCCTTTTGGCGCTCACGGTAGATAGCCTGTTTGAAGCCACTGAGCGGCTCTGGGATCGACGGTTTCTGCCCCAGACTGCAGGCTGATAGCTGCGCCCCGGCTGGCCGGTGCTTTAAATACCTTGCTTTGATGTCTAGGCTGATAGGGATGCACAGCGCAAAGAGCACAACCGAATGAAGTTTCCTTCGAGCACGTCATTTGCACTCCTGGGCGCCGCACTGATCGCGATCAGTTACGGGCTGGCGCGTTTTGCGTTTGGTTTGTTTGTTCCCCCTATCCGGGAAGACCTGGGGCTGGCGCCGGATGTGATCGGTGTGATCGGTGCTCTGCCACTGATCAGTTTCGTATTCGCTACCCTGATTGCGCCGCTCTCGGCAGATCGGCTCGGTGCCCGAAACACCGCCATGGCGTCCGGTATTTTTGGTGTTGTCGGCCTGGCGCTGATCAGCCAGTCCGTGGGGGCCGTTTCCCTCGGTGTTGGTGTTGTCCTCTGTGGCATCTGTACCGGCCTGATGATGCCGGCGCTCACGGCAGCCATGCAGGCGCTGGTGAGGCGCTCTCTGCATGGCCGGGTCAGCTCTGTGATGAACGCGGGCACCAGTATTGGTGTGGTAGTTGCTGTGCCAACAATTCTGTTTCTGGCCGGGGCCTGGCGCTATGCCTACGCTTCCTTTGCGGTTCTGGCCGTCATCGGAGTGATTGCCACCTGGTTCTTAATTCCCTCCGTGTCACGTGTTGTGCCTGCGAATGCGGCACCGGCGCAGCCCATCAGTGCCGATCAGTGGTGGCGCCTGCTCAGGCTCTCGCTGTTCGCTTTCATGATGGGCTTTGTCTCGGCCGCCTACTGGATCTTCGCGCCCGACCTGGTGGTCAATCTGGGCGCCATGCCTTCTGACGCCACCGGCTGGCTGTGGTTGGGTGTTGGCATTGCCGGTCTGGGCGGCGCGGTGGTGGCCGATCTGGCCGACCGCAACAATCCTCCGATCACCCAGGCCCTGATGCTGATGATGCTGGCTGCCAGCCTGGCGTTGCTGGCCGCGAGCCCCGACAACCTGTTGATTTCTGGCTTCTCGGCGCTGGTCTTTGGCCTGGCCTACATGAGTCTGACCGGCCTGTACCTCATGACCGGCATCCGGCTGCTGCCGGGGCGGCTCTCCATGGGTCCGGTGCTGCCATTTATGGCGGTGTCCCTGGGGCAGGCGGCGGGCTCACCCGTGGTCGGTGTGCTGGTAAGCGAGGTTGGTTATGCTGATGCGTTTGCCATGTTCTGCACAATCGGCATTGTCGTGGCCATGCTGTCTCCGCTTTATCCGCGCTACCTGGAATACGAGCCGGAGGAGGAGACCGAAGAGGATACCGGCCTGCAGGCGGCCTACGACTATCAGCTGCAAGGCGAAGAAGGCGAGCCGCTGTCGCCGGTCACCGGTAAGAATGAGAGCTACTGAGGTGCCCGGCTCGAGTCTTTACTCCGCTGATCCCTCGGTGGGCGCCGCCCAGCTGGTGTAGCCCAGGTCCATCACCCGGGCGACCTCCTCATCGGGTATCGCCGAGAGATCGCCCAGCTCCAGCGTGTCGTAGTGGAAGGCGTACAGTCTGGAAGTGAATTCCGCCACAGGCAGGGAGGCTTCGCCGCGAACTTCGCCATTGCCGTAGGTTGAGCAGGTAATACCCTGGCCCCAATCCTGGCCGCTGTCGTTATTCGGGTTGAAAAAATACACCCGCATCTCGTTTTTCGGGCTCAGGGCGACCCGCAGTATGTTGATGGCGTGGCGGCCCACGAAACGTGCGGCGCTGTCCGTCACGGCAATACCCGCAGGTTGGGCGTGAATCACCGGCATGTTGCCGTTGTAGAAGGGGTGGTAGCTGGCATAGAAATACCGGATAAAGTCTTTATAGTCCTGTATCTCACCGGTTTGCACATCGGCCACCACGCGGAAGCCGTGGCTTACCCACCAGCCGTAGAACTCCGGGTTGATCCAGCGGTGGGCATCGTCATCGCGGTTTTCACAGCGGCGCCACATTTCGCCGTAGATGCGATCCAGATGAGGAATGAGAACCAGCGATACCGGGTCCACGTCCACCGGTGTGCCTTTCACCAGCCCGGGTTCCAGATTCCTGGAGGACACTTCCTGGCCTTCGAACCGGCTCAGCACCTCATTGTCCCTGGCAGCCCAGGTCAATACCTGAAGCAGGTAGTCGGCCTCGTTCGACGCCCACATGGAAAGACCGATGGCAGATTGGCAGGTGGGGTTGTTGCCCTGGCCAACACCCAGCGGCTGACCCAGCAGATTGATAACCCCGGCAAGCAGGAACACCCTCGGCGGGCGTGCATCGCCGAATGCTTCTACGAGGGTCTGTTCGGTTTCCGCAGAGGGGCGAAGATTGATTTGCCGCCACAGGGCCTGGGCAACGGAGGGGGTAAACAATGACCCGCGCTCCAGCATCATGGTAAGGCCGTAAACGGCCTGGCAGGTTTCCGGGTAGATGGCTTCGTCAATCAGGGCATGAACGAGCTCGGTGTAACAGTAGAGATCGTCCAGGCCGGTCATGGTCAGGCCCAGTGTGTTGGGTATCAGGTCGTCCTGACCAGTGCTGCGCAGGAACCGGAGCATCACCGCGTGATAGGGAGAAGCCAGGCCGGTATCGAACATACTCCGGGCAAAGTAGGTGGCCTCTGAGGAGAGTGCCACGTCGTCCATGTCTTTCAGGCGTTGTTCATAGACGGCAAGCCCCGGATCCTCGGAGCTGGCGGGTGTGGGAGCAAACAGGGCCTTTACCAGCCGGGTGGCGTCGGAATTGCGTCTGGTTCTGATGGTCGGGTCGTACAGGCACTTGGCGATCTGCCCGATCATCTCGCAGATGCTGTCCACCTGAACCGGCCCCTGATCCAGCAAACGCCACACTTCGGCCACCAGGCTGTCCAGCAGGCTTTCGTACCCCAGGTGGGAGATCAGATACCGGTAGAGTTCCTGAACAATCATCCCGAGCTGTTTCGGGCGTTCCCGGTCGGCTTCGGTGAGTTGACCAGAGAGCAGGTCCAGATTCAGGGCCATCACCTGGGTGAGGAAGTGTCGTGCCTGCTCGGCGGAAATGCCGGGATGGAAATAATCGCCACGGGAGACGGCCAGCATGCGCAGCTCGCTGATGGCCTCCACGATGGTGGTGACCGCACCGGCCTCCCGCAGGGAGTGCTTGGCCAGTGCCGGCTGCAGGATGGCCGGTTGAGCCCAGTCGCTGGTGCCGAAAATACCCGCGGATTCCAGCGAGCGGACCCGCCGGTACAGGGCATCGAAGCCCCCGGGCAGGGTCATCAGCATACGCGCGCGCTCCAGAAGCGCCAGGCTGGACGCTTTTGGATCAGAACGTCGGGCGCGGGCGAACTCGGCCAGCGCCATATCCAATTGCATCAATGCCGGCTTGAGCGCAGGATCCGGGTCTTGTCGCTCCATAGCGTAGGCTCCCTTTTCCGTCAGGGCAGAATCACGAGATGATTGGGCAGTTCATTGCGCTCGTGGGTGGCGGGCACGTGTTCTTTCAGCAGTTTGCCGCAGGCGGCAATGCAGTCAAGAAACCCTTGCCGTGTCTGCCCCTGATGCACTTTTGCGGTGAAGTCTGTGACGATACTTTCCCATACCGAGTTGTCCAGCACATCGGCAATGCCCTGATCCACCAGAATCTCTACATAACGTTCCGCTTCCGAGACGAAGATCAGCATGCCGGTGCTGCCTTCCGTGTGGTGCAGGTTCTGCTCAAGAAATTGCCGCCGCGCGAGATTGGACGCCCGCCAGTAGCGCACTTGCCGGGGAATCAGGCGGGTGTTTATACCCGGCATCCGGAACAGCAGACTGAGCAGCGCGAACGTGCCCCACTGAACCAGCATCAGCATGTCGGCGCCGAACCAGCTGCCGAAATAATTACAAATGCCTGGCACAAGTAATGCGAGAATGCCGGCCCAGACCAGTGGAATGTAATTGTAGTTATCCGCTTGTGCCGTCAGCACGGTGACCAGTTCGGCATCGGTTTCCCGTTCCACCTCATTGATGGCGGCGGTGACAGCTTCCTGATCGCTTTTGTCTAGTAGTGTCATGATTCGATAATTCTCATTGTCAGGTTAGGGGGTTCAGCTCGCTGGGAGTCCCGTGTAGAGCTACCAGCCACCGGAGGCCCCGCCGCCGCCGAAGCCGCCGCCACCTCCGCCAAAACCGCCACCACCAAAGCCTCCGCCGCCACGGCCGCCCATGGCACCACCCAGCAACGCCGCGCCCAACAGGGCTGCGCCACCGCGGCCACCACGGCCACCGCGACTGCCGATAAAAAACACCACTGCCATCATGATGATGAAGAACAGCGCGACCATGCCAGCTTTGGGTTTTTCCTGCAGTGCAACCGGTTGCTGACTCTGGGGAGCTGCCATGGGCTCGCCGCCGAGCACCTGAATCATGGCCGCGGCACCGTTAACAATACCGGACTGAAAATCCCCCTGACGGAAGGCAGGTGTAATAATGCGATTGATTATGACTGAGGAGTCAGCATCAGTGAGCCGGCCTTCAAGGCCATAGCCCACTTCGATGCGGATTTTGCGTTCTTCCTCCGCCACGATCAGTAGGGCGCCATTATCCTCGCCCTCCTGGCCGATGCCCCAGTGCCTGCCCAGCTGGTAGCCGTAATCCTCAATGGGATAACCCTGCAGGTTCGGCACGGTAACCACCACAACCTGTTCAGTGCTGGCCTGCTCGTGGGCCTGGAGCATCTGGCTCAGGCGCGCTTCCACCTGAGGAGGCAGCATTTCTGCGCGGTCTACCACCCGGCCGGTCAGCTCGGGAAACTCCGGCGTGGACTGGGCCCAGACGGTGGCCGGCAGCAGCACCAGCAATGTCAGCAACAGGTTTTTGTTCAACTGGAAAACCATCAGAATTCCACCGCGGGCGCTTCATCCGCGTTTTCTGTGGTGGCTTCGAAGTTGGCGCGGGGCTCCAGATCGCTGTACAGGATGCTGTACCAGATCTTGCCCGGGAAGGTGCGCAATTCGGTGTTGTAGCGCTCCACCGCCTGGATGAAATCCCGTCGCGCGACGGCAATGCGATTCTCCGTACCTTCAAGCTGGGATTGCAGGGCCAGGAAGTTCTGATTCGATTTCAGGTCCGGGTAGCGTTCAGACACCGCCATCAGTCGGCTCAGGGCGCTGCTCAGCTCACCCTGGGCCTGCTGGAACTGTTGCAGCCTCTGAGGATTGTTGAGGATGCTTTCGTCTACCTGGATCGACGTGGCCTTGGAGCGCGCCTCAATTACTGCGGTCAGGGTTTCCTGTTCCTGGGCCGCGAAGCCCTTGACGGTTTCCACCAGGTTGGGAATCAGATCCGCGCGGCGTTGGTACTGGTTTTCCACCTGGGACCAGGCGGCGGTGACTTTCTCATCGTAAGTGGGGATGTTATTGATGCCACAGCCACTGAGAAACAAAACAAGCGTGATCAGCGATGTCAACTGCCAGACGGTCCGCTGTTGAAACGGTTTGTGAAGGGTTGCCATAGTGCTCTGTCCCGATGGTGGTTGCGTGAATTAAGGGAAGATGCCGGGCCCGCGGGCGGAGGCATCAAACTACCCTCTTATTGGGGACAGGGCCAGTGTTTTCAAGGTGATCAGCGTTTTGTGCACCTGCTGTATGGCGATTTCGTACAGCAGCCCGGGCAAAACGGCAGGGCCGGCCAATCGCTGAGGTTTGGCTGGTGGGCTCGTTGCGGTCTACGCTGACACGAATGAATAGCGTTAAAGGGCATGGATGTTTTTCGGAGGTGGCATGAAGTTTCCCTCAAGCACGGTGTTTGCACTCTTGGGAGCGGCACTGATCGCGATCAGTTACGGGCTCGCCCGTTTCGCGTGTCACGCCCTCGAACGCAGCGCCCCCGCCTCCTCCGCGCTACATTGAGCGTGAGCCCGAGGAGGAAGTCGAGGATGAACCGGACTCCAGGCGGCGTACGATTACCAGCTTCAGAACGAGGATGGTGAGCCGTACAAGCTGGTCGCGAATGACGCTGAAAACCGGTAGCCTGGCAATGGCGGGAATTACTTCGTTTTCTTTACAGGCTTGCGTATCAAACGTTATTCACTGGGTATGCCATTATCAGGTCGGGCGACTTCATGATCATTATGCTTAAACGCACGCTTTACATCGTCCTTACGGTAATCCTGCTCATTTTTTCAGGAGTCGGATTGCAGAGTTATTTGGATGGCGTTCTTGAGCCTCCCTATGACCAGGACACGATGAGGCTTAACTATGAACGAATTGGAAGTGGCCCCGATAAGATCGTTCTTTTGCACGGATTGACGGGGTCCTTGAATTATTGGAAAAAGGGGCTGGGCGAGGTACCTGATTCCCAGTCGCTGTTGCTCATCGACCTGCTGGGTTTCGGTGACTCACCCAAGCCTAATGACGCCTACACGCTCGAGCAGCATTTAGGGGCAATTGAAAAAGTACTGCGAATTGAGGGCTTTGATTCCGGTGGATCCTTTGTCATGGGGCACTCGATGGGTGCAATCCTGGCAATCGGACTCGTTGCAAGGCACCCGGACTGGTTTGACGGGCTTGCCGCCATCGGCCTTCCCAATTATGCCGACGCAGACGAAATCAGAAACGGATTTGCGAAACAATCATTGTGGGACCGGGTTTCGGTGGATTCGAGATTCGAATTCGTTTGCTTCTTCCATCCTCTTTACCTGACAGAATGGTTTCGGCCGAAAAACCTCCCACAGGATATTTTCGAAGATGCCCGAAAACACACATGGGTAAGTTATTACAATTCCCTTGACGAAATTCTTGTCAAAACAGATCTATGGCGGTTGGGTTTGGCAGTTGGGGAAAAAAGGACACTGCTCATTCACGGCGAAAACGACATGTCTGCGCCGATAGAAAACGTAGCTGCATTGCTGCCTGCTTTCAGTAATGCACGATTTGAGCGGCTCGCGGGAGCAGGTCATCAGGTTTATCTGGCGGAGCCCGAAAGAATCTGGGGCTTGATTGAGGAGTTCAGGGGCAACGGCATTGCGACCTCGCTGGTGAGCGCTGACTCTCCTTAAGCTTCTCTTGACCTTCAAGACTGGCAGCATGGGGCACAGCCCCGCCCGGAAACGGGTTTTCTGCTGCCTGTTGATGTGTAATAAATAATACGGAACATATAATGAATATAGAATTACAGGGTTTGCTTGAAAAATATAAGTGCGATAAAGAGTCAGTATTCAATACCTGGTTTATCAATAACGATGAACGTTTGAAAGCCTTTCGCTCTATTCGTCGTGGGGTTCAGAAAGTAATACTGGATATTAAGACGAAAGAATTCGGTAACGATTACAAAGGCTCGTCCCTGGAGTTTGTCTTAAATTGTATTACCGAGCAAAAGCAGGTATTTATTGGGGCGTCACATGCATTCTACTGGAAACCAAAGCTTCGCATTCCAGATATTTATGAGAATGAAGAAAATAAGGTAATATTCGGCCAGTTTCTTGAAAACTGCTATAATGCTACAAGGGAAGATCAGATATTAAGGGAAATAATTCGACTTGATCAAAGAAAAATAAAAGGGCTCGGGCCTGCAGTGGTTAATATTCTGTATTTCCTCCATCCTGAGATTATTCCTCCATTCAATACTGCAATTGTTAATGGGTTTAACCACTTGTTCAAGGAAAATATCAAGCTTGGTTCGTGGCAGGAATACCTTCGTATGCGGGAGATAATTATAGGAAAAAACAGCCAGTACAGAGGCATGCTTTCCAGAGATCTCGGGGCATTTTCTGGCTTGCTGTTTGACATTGGCGTAAAAAAGCTTTTGGTTGGAGATGAGGGCGCTCTTTCTGATGATGAGAAGGTAAAAATAGAAAGGCTGCTTAAAAAACGACACAAAGAAGTTACAAATGAAAAAGAAGAGGAAGATCTGCATACAGAAATGCAATACCATCTCCTGAAAATTGGCCACTCGTTAGGGTATGATGTAATCAGCGCTTCAAATGATCGGTCAAGATGTCATGATGGCATTAGTTTTTCATTTATAAGTCTGCCAGGATTTCCTGATATAGGTGTTGATAAAGATACAAACAACACCATTGCGCTAATTGACGTGATTTGGTTTGAGAAAGGCACAAATAAAATTGTTTGCGCTTTTGAGGTTGAGAAAAGCACTTCAATATATTCCGGGATACTTCGGCTTACCGACTTGTACTTCTCATTTCCAGAAGATCCCTCCTCCCTGTTTCTTATCATTCCTGACAACAGAGAAAAGGAATTGGAGTTGCAGCTAAGTCGGCCAGCGATCAAGGGCAATAATATCGAAATTCATTATATTTTATTCTCTGACTTGCGTAAGCACTGTGATGCGATATGTACGTTTGGCGATAGCAAAGAAACTCTGAAGAAAATAGCTAAGGTGGCCAGTTGAGTCGGCGTATATCAAGGCCATGCTCCGGCTCAAAAGAAAGCAAGAAATGCTGCGAAGGCCGAGCGGCAAAGAAAATACGAATGGATTTTTATTAACGGCAGGAACCGCTGAAAGCTCTGGGTATCGGCGGTACGCCAGGAAGAACAAACCCCGACAAAGCCGGGGTCTGAGGTTTTCGCAAAGCAGCGAGGAGAAGTTACTTGTTCAACCCCATCTCCTCAATTGAGATCTCCCGCATCTTGAACTTCTGGATCTTCCCGGTGACAGTCATCGGGAATTCGTCCACGAACTTGTAGTTCTTCGGGATCTTGAAGTGAGCGATCTTGCCCTTGCAGAAGGCCTGCAGGTCCTCGGCCGTTACCGGCGCCGCGTCGGGAGCCAGCTTCACCCAGGCAATCAGCTCTTCGCCGTATTTGTCATCGGGAATGCCGGTTACCTGTACTTCTTCGATGGCCGGGTGGGTGTAGAGGAACTCTTCGATTTCTTTCGGGTAGATGTTCTCACCACCGCGGATGACCATGTCCTTGATGCGGCCAACGATCTGGATGTAGCCCTCTTCGTCCATGGTGGCCAGGTCACCGGTGTGCATCCAGCCAGCATCGTCGATGGCTTCGCGGGTTTTCTCTTCGTTGTTCCAATACTTCAGCATCACGCTGTAGCCACGGGTGCAAAGTTCACCGATCTCCCCGCGCGGAACCACGTTGCCGGTGCCTGGATCGACAATCTTGGTTTCCAGGTGCGGCTGGGTGCGGCCCACGGTGGTCACCTGCTTCTCGAACGGGTCCAGTGAGCTGGTCTGGGTGGAAACCGGGCTGGTTTCGGTCATGCCGTAGGCAATCTGAACCTCTTTCATGTTCATCTTGCCGTTAACCTTCTTCATCACCTCGGCCGGGCAAATGGAGCCAGCCATGATGCCGGTGCGCAGGGTGGAGAGGTCGTAGGTCTCGAACTCCGGCTCGGCCAGTTCGGCGATGAACATAGTAGGCACGCCGTACAGGGCGGTGGCCTTCTCCTGGTGCACGGCCTGCAAGACGGACTTGGGCTCGAAACCTTCGCCGGGGTAGATCATGGTGGATCCGTGGGTGATGCAGCCCAGGTTGCCCATGACCATGCCGAAGCAGTGGTACAGGGGCACCGGAATCACCAGGCGGTCTTTTTCTGTCAGGAGCTGGCTCTCGCCCACAAAGTACCCGTTGTTGAGGATGTTGTGGTGGGTGAGGGTGGTGCCTTTCGGGTTACCGGTGGTGCCGGAGGTGAACTGGATGTTGATGGGATCATCGAACTGCAGTTCGCCCTGGCGCTTTACCAGATCGTCCTGGGATACGTCGCTTGAGAAGCCGAGGAACTCGTTCCAGGTCCACATGCCGTCGTGCTTGTCTTCATGCACATTGATCACCGCCCGCAATTCCGGAACGTGGTCCGCCTTGAGCTTGCCTGGGGCGCTGCGCTTCAGCTCCGGGGCCAGCTCGTAGATCATTTCCCGATAGTTGGAGGCTTTGAAGCTGTCCGCGGTTACCAGGGTGGTGATGCCGGCCAGGTTCAGGGCGTACTGCAGTTCGTGAACGCCGTAGGCCGGGTTGATGTTCACCAGGATGGCGCCGACCTTGGCGGTGGCGAACTGGGTGACCGTCCACTCGTAGCGGTTCGGGGACCAGATGCCCACGCGGTCACCGCGTTTGACGCCGATGGCCATAAAGGCCCGGGCGGCTTCGTCAACTTTTTCAACAAACTCTTTGTAGGTCCAGCGAATATCCTGGTGCAGGCACACCAGGGCTTCGTTGTCCGGGTATTTTGCGGCGGTGCGGTCTAGCATTTCGCCGATGGTCATGCCCAGCAGGGGCTTTTCCGCGGTTCCGCTTGTATAACTTGGTAGAGTCTTGCTCATATCTCTGCCTCCATTGTTTTTGTATTCGAGGGCGAGCAGGGTGGTTTACCTGCTAGCGACTCTGACTGTGATATTCGGGGTTGGGTTGCATATCGCTGGCAATCGCCACGCGGTTGGACATGTTGTAGAAACCGATCAGGTTGCTGAGATCCCAGATGCCGCGGTCGCTCAGACCGGCATCCCGCAGGGCCTGGATGTGGTCTTCGGTAACGGTGGCCGGCGAGCGGGTAAGGTGGGATGCAAAATCCAGCATGGCCCGCTGGCGCTTGTCCAGCTTGGCGCTGCGGAAGTTCATCACCATGTGCTCACCCAGCTGGGAGTCGCCGCTCAGGACCCGCACGGCGGCGCCGTGAGCAACCAGGCAATAGAAGCATTTGTTCTCGGAGGAGACCACCACGGCGACCATTTCCCGCTCCAGTTTGGAGAGTTCCCCTTCACCGAGCATGAGTTCGTTGTAGAGGCGGGTGAAGCCTTCCAGCTGTTTAAGGTTCTGGCTGTAGGCGGTGAGTACGTTCGGAATCATGCCCAGCTTTTCCTGGCAGATCTGGAAGTACTTCCGGGTGTCTTCCGGCATGTCGCTGATCTCCGGGATCGGGAGATCCAGGGCGACTACGTTTTTATTACTCATTCTTGCTGACTCCTAGCCTTCAGGATTTGGTGCAGTGGCGAGCGGGTACGACTTCCCGGGACACGCTGTGAATACCTCCCTGTACGCTTGCCTGCAGCATCCATGCTGCAGACAGTCCCGGGAAGTCGTACCCGCTCACCACGTTAATCATTGGCAGTTACCGCCTAGCGCCTGTCCTACTTTGGAGCCATTTGCACGGTTCAGTTGGCCGCAGATCCAGTCGCCGGTTGCCACTAATTTTTCGAGATCAACACCTGTTTCTATACCCAGGCCGTTAAGCAGGTATAGCACGTCTTCGGTGGCGACGTTGCCGGAAGCGCCCTTGGCATAGGGGCAGCCGCCGAGGCCGGCGACGGAGGCGTCGATAACCGCAATGCCTTCTTCCAACACCGCGTAGAGGTTGGCCAGGGCCTGGCCGTAGGTGTCGTGGAAGTGGGCGGCCAGCTTTTCCAGGGGAACATGGGCGGCGACGGCTTCAAGCATGCGCTTGGCTTTGATGGGTGTGCCCACGCCGATGGTGTCGCCCAGGGAGATTTCGTGGCAGCCCATGTTGTAGAGGGCTTTGGCCACGGCAGCGACCTGCTCGGGAGCAATGTCGCCTTCGTAAGGGCAGCCCATCACGGTGGAAACATAGCCGCGCACGGGGATGCCGTGCTTGCGGGCTTCTTCCACTACCGGTGCAAAGCGTTCAAGGCTTTCGGCGATGGTGCAGTTGATGTTCTTTTTGGTGAAGGATTCGGACGCGGCGCCGAAGACGGCCACTTCGCCGACCTTCGCTGCCAGTGCCCCCTCAAACCCTTTCAGGTTCGGGGTGAGGGCGGAGTAGCGAACGCCAGCCTTGCGATTGATGCCGGCCATCACCTCGGCGGCGTCGCCCATTTGTGGCACCCATTTCGGGGACACGAAGCTGGCGGCCTCGATGTGGCTCAGGCCGCTGTCTGCCAGGCGGTCGATCAGTCCGGTCTTGATGGCGGTGGCGATCACCGGGCCGGGCTCGTTCTGGAGTCCGTCCCGGGGGCTCATCTCAACCAGGCGAACCTGTTTGGGAAAGGCCATCAGCCTGCCTCCTCTTGTTTCGCTTCAGGGTCATTCATCTCAATGGCAATTAGCTCAGCACCTTCGGAAACCTGGTCGCCTTCGGCGAAGAAGATCTCGGTGACCACGCCGTCGGCCGGGGCCTTGATGGCGTGCTCCATCTTCATGGCTTCCATGATCACCAGGCTCTGGCCGGCGGTGACCTTGTCGCCGACTTTGGCCTGCACGGCGACGATGGCACCGTTCATGGGCGCGGCCAGGCTGCCTTCGCCGGCCATTTCCTCGAAGCCGTAGCTTTCCTTGTACACGGTGCAGTTGAAGGTGTCGCCTTCGTAGAACAGCACCAACTGGTCGTTGTGCAGGTTGCCGTGGATGCTGATGCGGTGGCCGTTGATGACCGCCTGCAGATAATCGTCGTCCAGGCGGGCGGTGAGGTTATAGACGCTGTCGCCCACATACACCTGATAACGGTCATCACGCTCCAGTACCTTCAGGTCGTGAATCTCGTCACCGACCTGCAGTTGCAGCGGCTGGGCGTATTCTGAGTTCATGCGCCAGCTGTTCTGGCGGCCGAACGGTGACCAGGGGTCGGTGCTGACCACTTCCCGGGATTTTCGCTGCTCCAGAACAAAACCGGCGGCCAGTACCAGGGCTTTGTGGGTATCCAGTTTGGACTTCGGGAACAGCAGTTCCCGGTGATCCTCGATGAACCCGGTGGTCAAGTCTGCTTCCCGGAACGGCTGGGCGTCGGCCAGGGCGTGCAGGAACCGGATGTTGGTTTTCACGCCGGCAATGCGGTAATGCTCCAGGGCCTGGACCATGCGGTTGATGGCCTGGTCGCGGGTTTCGTCCCACACGATCAGCTTGGCGATCATGGGGTCGTAGTGGATGCTGATGTCGTCGCCTTCGGTCACACCGGTATCTACGCGCACGTGGGCGCTTTCATCCGGGGTGCTCAGGTAACGCAGGTTGCCGGTGGCCGGCAGGAAGTCCTGGTCCGGGTCCTCGGCGTAGATCCGCGCTTCCAGGGCGTGGCCCCGGGTTTTCACCTGGGACTGTTCCAGCGGCAGGGCATCACCCCAGGCCACTTTCAGCTGCCACTCCACCAGATCCTGGCCGGTAACCATCTCGGTCACCGGGTGCTCTACCTGCAGGCGGGTGTTCATCTCCATGAAGAAGAAGGAACCGTCGACGTCGTAAAGGAATTCAACGGTGCCGGCACCTACATAGTTGATGGCCTGGGCGGCGCGCACGGCGGCCTCACCCATGGCCTTGCGGGTGTCTTCGCTCAGGCCGGGGGCCGGGGCTTCTTCCAGGACTTTCTGGTGGCGGCGCTGCACGGAGCAGTCACGCTCTGCCAGGTAAACGCCCTTGCCATCCTTGTCGCAGAAGACCTGAATCTCCACGTGCCGTGGCTGGGTCAGGTAACGTTCGATCAGCATGTCGGGGTTGCCGAAGGCGTTCTGGGCTTCGCGCTTGGCAGCAGCCAGAGCATCGTCAAACTCGCCCATGTTGTTCACGACGCGCATGCCTTTGCCACCGCCGCCGGCGACAGCCTTGAGCAGCAAGGGGAAGCCGCATTTCTCGGCTTCGGCCCGCAGGGTTTCAACCGACTGGTCGTCGCCGTGGTAACCGGGCACCAGCGGCACGCCAGCCTTTTCCATGATGGCCTTGGCCGCAGACTTGGAGCCCATGGCGGCAATGGCCGAGGAAGGCGGGCCAATGAAGACAATGTTGTTGGCTTCACAGGCTTCGGCGAATGCGGTGTTTTCAGAGAGGAAACCGTAGCCCGGGTGAACGGCCTGAGCGCCACTCTTCTTGGCAATCTCAATGATCTTTTCAGCCCGCAGGTAGCTCTCGGAGCTGGGCGCGGGGCCGATGTGGAAGGCTTCGTCGGCCATGGCCACGTGCCGTGCATTGGCGTCGGCCTCAGAATAGACGGCGACGACGCGAATGCCCATGCGGTGGGCGGTTTGTATGATCCGGCAGGCGATTTCGCCCCGGTTGGCGATCAGTATCTTGCTGAACATTGTTATTCTTCCTCCGGAACCCAGTTGGCCTTGCGCTTGTTCAGGAAGGCGCTGAGCCCTTCCTGCCCTTCTTCACCCACCCGGATATCCGCGATGCGGTGTGCCGTGTCGTCAATCACGTCGTCGTTGATGGGCTTGTGGCTGACGGCGAATACCAGGTCCTTGGCGGCTTTCATGGCCTCGGGCCCGTTCATGGCCAGTTGCTGGAGCATGTCGTTGCAGCGGGCTTCCATGGCGTCGACATCGTCACAGACGATGTGTACAAGGCCGTATTCCTGGGCCTGCTTTGCCGTGAACACTTCGGCGGAGATGAAATACCGCCGGGCCTGGCGCTCGCCGATGGCGCGCACCACGTAGGGGCTGATCACCGCCGGAATCAGGCCGAGCTTCACTTCGCTGAGGCAGAAGCTGGATTTTTCGGTGGCAATGACGATGTCGCAGCAGGCGGCAAGGCCCACCGCGCCGCCGAAGGCAGCGCCCTGTACCAGTCCGATCACCGGCTTGGCCAGATGGTTGAGTACGTTCATCAGCCGCGCCAGTTCCCGGGAATCGTCCAGGTTTTCCTGGCGGCTGTTCTCGGCCATGCGGCGCATCCAGCCAAGGTCGGCCCCGGCGGAGAAGTGCTTGCCTTCGGAGCGCAGGATAACGATCTTCACGCTGTTGTCGGCATTCACCTCGGTGAGGGTGCTGATCAGCTGCTGGATGATCACGTCGTCAAAGGCGTTGCGTTTGTCAGGGCGGTTTAGAACCACCTCGGCAATGCCTTCGTCGCGACGTTTGAGCAGAACTGCGGATTCGTTGTCTGTCATGTCAGTCTCCCCGATTACATCCGGAACACGCCAAAGCGTGTCGGCTTGGCGGGTCGGTTAAGGGTGGCAGACAGGCTCAGGGCAACCACTTCCCGGGTCTGGGCCGGGTCGATAACGCCGTCGTCCCAGAGGCGGGCACTGGCGTAGTACGGGTGGCCCTGGTGTTCGTAAGTGTCGATGATCGGCTTCTTGAATTCCGCCTCTTCCTCGGCGCTCCATTCCTGGCCCTTGCGCTCCATGCCTTCACGGCGAACGGTGGCCATAACGCCGGCGGCCTGTTCGCCGCCCATCACCGAGATGCGGGCGTTCGGCCACATCCACAGGAAATCGGGGCTGTAGGCGCGGCCGCACATGCCGTAGTTACCCGCGCCAAAGGAGCCGCCGATCAGTACGGTGATCTTGGGTACGTTGGCACAGGCCACGGCCATAACCATCTTGGCGCCGTGCTTGGCGATGCCTTCGGATTCGTACTTCTGGCCAACCATGAACCCGGTGATATTCTGCAGGAACAGCAACGGGATGTTGCGCTGGCAGCACAATTCAACGAAGTGGGCGCCTTTCTGGGCGGCTTCGCTGAACAGGATGCCGTTGTTGGCGATGATGCCCACCGGGTAGCCGTGGATATGGGCAAAGCCGGTGACCAGGGTCTGGCCGTAATAGCGTTTGAATTCGTCAAACTCGGAACCGTCGACGGTGCGGGCGATGACGTCACGCACGTCGAACTGCTTGCGCAGGTCGGTGCCAACGATGCCGTAGATCTCCTCGGCGTCGTACAGCGGTGCCTTGGGTTTGCGGATTTCCACATCCGTTGGCTTGCGACGGTTCAGGTTGGAGACGCTGCGCCGGGCGATTTCCAGGGCGTGTGCGTCGTTCTCGGCGTAGTGGTCGGCAACACCGGAGATTTTACAGTGCACGTCGGCGCCACCGAGGTCTTCGGCGGTCACTACTTCACCGGTGGCGGCTTTCACCAGCGGCGGGCCAGCCAGGAAGATGGTGCCCTGGTTACGGACGATGATGGATTCGTCGGCCATGGCGGGCACGTAGGCGCCACCGGCGGTGCACAGGCCCATGACGACGGCGATCTGCGGGATGTCGTCGGCGGACATGCGGGCCTGGTTGTAAAAGATGCGGCCGAAGTGGTCGCGATCCGGGAAGACTTCGTCCTGGCGGGGCAGGTTGGCGCCGCCGGAGTCGACCAGGTAGATGCACGGCAGGCGGTTCTGCAGGGCGATTTCCTGGGCTCGCAGGTGTTTCTTGACGGTCAGCGGGTAGTAGCTGCCGCCTTTTACGGTGGCGTCGTTTGCAATGATCATGCATTCGGTGCCGGAGACGCGGCCCACGCCGGCGATCACGCCTGCTGCGGGGACTTCTTCATCGTAGACGTTGTAGGCGGCGAACTGGCCGATTTCCAGGAACGGGGAGCCGTCGTCCAGGAGGCGGTTGATGCGCTCTCTGGGGAGCAGCTTGCCACGGGCGATGTGGCGCTCCTGGTAGGAGGGGCCGCCGCCTTGCTGGATGGTTGAAACTTTGTCGCGCAGGTCGGCTACGGCCTGGGCCATGGATTCCTGGTTGGCCTGGAACTCTTCGGACCTGGGGTTAATCTTGCTTTGCAGTATTGTCATTTTTTCGGGCCTCGAGGTTCGGGGCGGCGGGACTGGCAGGGCATCTTTCCGGGAACCGCTACGAGCACATCCATGTGCGCTTGACGTCGGCCATCCATGGCCGCCGACATTCCCGGAAAGACACCCTGCCAGTCCCTCGTTGTACTTTGGGTGCAAGCCGTCCCCGGCTTTTCCGGCTACGGACGGCTTCTGGCTTCAAGCTGCGCTTTATTTGTTCAGGTACAGCTCACGACCGATCAGCATCCGACGGATCTCGGATGTTCCGGCACCGATCTCATACAGCTTGGCGTCCCGCAGCAGGCGGCCTGTCGGGTATTCGTTGATGTAACCGTTACCGCCGAGCAGCTGGATGGCGTCCAGGGCGATTTTTGTGGCCATTTCGGCGGAGTAGAGGATCGCGCCGGCGGCGTCTTTACGGGTGGTTTCCGCGCCGCGGTCGGCGGACATGGCAACCATGTAGACGTAGGACTTGGCGGTGTTCATCCAGGTGTACATGTCGGCGACTTTGCCCTGGACCAGTTCGAATTCACCGATGGCCTGGCCGAACTGCTTGCGCTCGCGGATGTAAGGTACGACCACGTCCATTGCGGCTTGCATGATGCCCAACGGGCCGCCGGAGAGAACCAGGCGCTCGTAGTCGAGGCCGCTCATGAGGACTTTGGCGCCGTTGCCAACACCACCCAGGACGTTTTCCTTGGGTACTTTGCAGTCTTCGAACACCAGCTCACAGGTGTTGGAGCCGCGCATGCCGAGTTTGTCGAGTTTCTGGTGGCGGCTGAAGCCCGGGGCGTCGCGTTCTACGATGAAGGCGGTCACGCCTTTGGAGCCGGCCTGTGTGTCGGTTTTGGCGTAGATGACGTAGGTGTTCGCATCCGGGCCGTTGGTGATCCACATTTTGTTGCCGTTGAGGACGTAGTGGTCACCGGCGTCTTTGGCGCTGAGTTTCATGGAGATGACGTCGGAGCCGGCGTTGGGTTCGGACATGGCCAGGGCGCCAACGTGCTCGCCGCTGACGAGTTTCGGCAGGTATTTCTGTTTCTGTTCTTCGGTGCCGTTGCGGTGAATCTGGTTCACACACAGGTTGGAGTGGGCACCGTAGGAAAGGCCAACGGAGGCGGAAGCACGGCTGATTTCTTCCATGGCGATGACGTGCGCCAGGTAGCCCATGTCGGAGCCGCCGTATTCTTCGCTCACGGTGATACCCAGCAGGCCCATGTCGCCCATTTTCCGCCACAGGTCCATGGGGAACTCGTTGTTGCGGTCGATTTCCTCGGCGCGGGGTGCGATTTCGGAAGCAGCAAAGCCGTTGACCTGCTCGCGGAGCATGTCGAGGGTTTCGCCGAGGCCGAAGTTGAGCTCTGAGTACTGTGATTTCATCGTTGGCTACCTTTGATTTCTGTCATTCATTAGTTTTCAGCGGTCTGCCTGGCTTCTTCTTTTGCCGGGGCCTGCTGTTTCTTTTTTTTCTGCAGCTCGGCCAGGGCTTCTCGGCACCGGGCTTCGGCTGTATCCATTTCCATCTCTGCCTGGGCAATGTCGTTTTTCTGCTGCTCCAGCTGAGCCCGTTTGTTTTCCAGGATGGTCAGCATCTTCAGCAGCTGTTTTTCATTGCCACTGAGGGTTTCGTCCCACAGGTCGAACAGTTCTTTGGTTTCCGCCAGGGAGAATCCCATTCGCTTGCCGCGGAGAATAAGCTTCAGACGCACTCGATCCTTTGAACTGAAGATCCGTGTCTGCCCGCGCCGTGTGGGCCTGAGCAGCTCCTGGTCTTCGTAGAAACGAATGCTCCGGGTTGTCACGTCGAACTCTTTTGCGAGCTCACTGATGCTGTATGTCTTTTTAATGTCCATTGGGATTTCCTTTTTAGACTTAGGTTAGATAAAGTTTACGTAAACGTAAAGTAGTTTTAGGGTCCGATTTTTAACAAACAGAATCCTGAAAAGGGGAGTGAACGATGGAATTCAAAAATGTGGCAGCCATTGTAACAGGCGGTGCTTCAGGACTGGGCGAGGGTGCGGCTCGCGCACTGGCCGCCGCCGGCTGCAAGGTCGCGGTTCTTGACCTTCAGCAGGAACAGGGTGAAAAGGTGGCCGCGGATATCGGCGGCATTTTCCTGAAATGCGATGTCAGTTCCCCGGACAGCGCCGAAGCGGCCATTAATGCCGCCCGGGATGCCCATGGCCCCTGTGGTATTGCCGTGAACTGCGCCGGTATTGCCACGGCCTCGAAGATTCTGGGCCGCGAGGGCGTGATGCCCCTGGAGAACTTCAGCAAGGTTGTCCAGGTCAATCTGATTGGTACCTTTAACATTCTGCGCCTGGCGGCAGCGGATATGGCCCAGCGTGAGCCCAACGCTGACGGTGAACGGGGTGTGATCATCAATACCGCCTCGGTGGCCGCCTACGAGGGCCAGATTGGCCAGGCCGCCTACAGTGCCTCCAAGGGCGGTGTGGTATCGCTAACCCTGCAGTCGGCCCGTGAGCTGGCTCGCGAAGGTATCCGTGTAAATACGATTGCACCAGGCCTGTTCATGACGCCCATGATGGCCGGTATGCCCGATGAAGTTCAGGAAAGCCTGGCAGCCACGCTGCCGTTCCCGAAGCGTCTCGGCAAGCCGGAGGAATTCGGCATGATGGTGGACCAGATGGTGCGCAACCCGATTCTCAACGGCGAAGTGATTCGTCTGGACTGCGCGCTTCGTATGGCGCCCAAGTGAAGCATTC
Organism: Marinobacter sp. DSM 26671; assembly: GCF_900112835.1. NCBI lineage: Bacteria > Pseudomonadati > Pseudomonadota > Gammaproteobacteria > Pseudomonadales > Marinobacteraceae > Marinobacter > Marinobacter sp. DSM 26671. The sequence goes on from NZ_FONF01000007.1 coordinate 29,153, forward strand.
AATTGCAGGAGACATACATGACCGTGTCTGTTGATAAAGAAGAACTGGGGATGTTCCGGGATTCCGTTATCAAGGTCCTGGAAAAAGAAGTGACGCCGCACTACGAAGCCTGGGAGAAGTCCGGGCTGGTGCCCCGCGAGCTCTGGAACACCCTGGGCAACGCCGGAATGCTGTGCGTGGATGTGCCTGAAGAGTGGGGCGGCATTGGTGCGCCTTTCCAGTTCTCCGTGGTGGTGGGTGAAGAACTCGCCCGCATGGGATTCGGCGCGCTGTCCACCAATGTGATGGTCCATTCGGACATTGTGGCTCCCTACCTGAGCCACATGGGCAATGAAGAGCAGCGGCAGCAGTGGCTTCCCAAGCTGGTCTCCGGCGAAGCCGTTGGCGCCATCGCCATGACCGAGCCCGGTGCCGGCAGTGACCTGCAGGCGATCCGCACCAGTGCGGTGAAAGATGGCGATGACTACATCCTGAACGGCTCCAAGACCTTCATCACCAACGGTCAGCACGCTGATATGGTCATCGTTGCCGCGAAAACCGATCCGAAGGCCGGCGCCCGGGGCATCAGTCTGTTCCTGGTGGATACCTCACTGCCTGGCTTCAGCAAAGGCCGCAACCTGGACAAGATCGGCCAGCATTCCGGGGATACCTCCGAGCTGTTCTTCTCCGACATGCGCATCCCGGCTTCCGCGCGTCTTGGCGAAGAGGGGCAGGGGTTTGTGTACCTGATGAAGGAACTGCCCCGTGAACGTCTGGTGATTGGCGCCCTTGGCGTGGCTGCCGCCCGTGGCTCCCTGGATCTGACCATTGCCTACGCCCAGGAGCGGGAACTGTTCGGACAGAAACTGGCCCAACTGCAGAACACCCGCTTTGAAATCGCGCGCATGGAAACTGACTACCGGGTGAACAAGGCGTTCGTGGACCAGTGCATCGACCAGTACGACCTGGGCGAACTGGACGCGCCAACCGCCTCCATGGCCAAGTACAGCGCCACTGAGATGCAGTGCCGAGTGGCCGATGGTTGCCTGCAGCTGTTTGGCGGTTACGGCTACACCACCGAGTATCCGATTTCCCGGGCCTTCATCGACGCGCGGGTGCAGCGAATTTATGGCGGCACCTCGGAAGTCATGAAAGAAATTATTGCCCGGTCGGTACTGGGCAAGGCCTGAGGAAGGCAACTCGAATGCTCGGGGTCCGAGCAGGGGCAGCCTTTCCGGGACTGTCTGCAGCATGGATGCTGCAGTCAAGCGTACAGGGACGTATTCACAGCGTGTCCCGGAAAGTCTGCCCCTGATCGGGCCCTCCACCCAATCAGGAGGACAACAAAATGGACAGCAATGATGTGGTAATCGCAGGTTCAGCAAGAACCCCCATGGGTGGCATGATGGGCTCCCTCAGCTCCGTGCGCTCGCCGGATCTGGGCGCTATCTCCATCAAGACCGCCATTGAACGCTCCGGCCTCCAGCCGGCGGATGTCCAGGAAGTCATCATGGGCTGCGTGCTGCCCGCCGGCCTGGGCCAGGCCCCGGCGCGCCAGGCCTCACGCGCCTCCGGCATTCCCGACAGCTCCGGCTGCACCACCATCAACAAGATGTGCGGCTCCGGCATGCAGGCCGTGATCATGGCTCACGACCAGATCAAGGCCGGTACCAATAACATCATGATCGCCGGCGGCATGGAAAACATGAGCCAGGCGCCTTACCTGTTGCCCAAGGCCCGCGCCGGTATGCGCATGGGCCACGGTCAGGTAATGGACAGCATGTTCCTGGATGGTCTGGAAGATGCCTACGAAGGCGGCCTGATGGGTGTCTTCGCCCAGCGTACCGCGGATAAATACGACATCAGCCGTCAGGCCATGGACGAATTTGCCATCGGCTCCCTGCAGAAATCCCTGGCGGCCATCGAAAACGGCTGGTTCCGTGACGAGATTGTTCCGGTCACCGTATCTGGTCGTGGTGGCGACACCGAAGTCGACACTGACGAGCAACCGGGCAACGCCAAACCGGAGAAAATCCCGCACCTCAAGCCGGCCTTCGCCAAAGACGGTTCTGTGACTGCGGCCAACTCCAGCTCCATCAGCGACGGTGCCTCCGCCCTGGTACTGGCTTCTGCCGCCGAAGCCGACGCCCGTGGCCTGACACCCCAGGCCCGCATCGTGGCCCACGCCACTCACGCACGCCTGCCCGCTGAGTTCACCCTGGCGCCCATCGGTTCCATCGAGAAGGTGCTGAAGAAAGCCGGCTGGAGCGTGGACGACGTGGATCTCTTCGAGATCAACGAAGCCTTCGCCGTTGTCACCCTGGCGGCCATCAACGAACTGAAACTCCCGGCTGACAAGGTGAACGTCCACGGTGGCGCCTGTGCCCTGGGGCATCCGATCGGTTCTTCCGGTTCGCGGATTATCGTTACCCTGATCAATGCCCTGAAGCAGCGTGGCCTGAAGCGTGGTGTGGCTTCGCTGTGTATTGGTGGTGGTGAGGGGACTGCCGTTGCCATCGAGTTGATTTGATCGGTTCTTGTTGTAGCCTGCCCGGCTAGGGGCGGGCTGCGGGGTGGCCGGTGAATTTTTCTTGGAAAAAGAACTCGCTTCGCTCAGACACCTTTTTCCGGCGAAAAATTCACCGGCCACCCCGCGCCGAGATACTCTTGAGATATCGCGATTTTCAAAATCTTGCTTTCACTTTTTTGAAGAAGTGCATTCCTTAGTCCGAAGGACGGTGGTGGGGGTACCTTTTCTGGCGGGAAAAAATGTCTGAGCGAAGCGAGTTGTTTTTCCCAGAAGAAAAGGTACCCCCATCGCCGGCCACTCCCCCAAGGCTGAAGTCCTAAAACTCCCAGAGACCCCAAGTTGACATCAGTCATGCGGCCAACCCCATGATTTGCTAGCCTTCAATGCATTGAAATTCCCCGGCATTGGAGAAAGAACCCCCGTGCGAAAGCGCCACGAGTTTATTGAGGAATCCCGCAAACAGTGGAGTTCCGAGCCTGCGTTTGTTGCTTCGATGGCCGCAGCGGCTGTTGGGCTCGGGAATCTGTGGCGGTTTCCGTATATGGTGGGGGAGAACGGTGGCGGGGCTTTTGTGGTGGCTTATCTGCTGGCGCTGATTGTGGTGGTTTTGCCCATCATGATTCTGGAAGTGTCGGCGGGGCGTCTTTCCAAGGGCAGTACAGTTCAGACCTACCGGCAGGTGAACCGCTTCGGGGCGGTGTACGGCTGGTTTGTGGTGCTGATCACCGTTGCCATCACCAGCTATTACCTCGTGATTACCGGCTGGACCCTCGGTTATGCAGTGGATGCGGCAACAAACAACCTCCAGGTTTTCGATGACTTTACCGCGGGGTACAACTCGCTTTGGTATTTTTTCGCGGTCACTGTGGTGGGGGCGATTATCCTGGCCAAGGATGTAACAGCGATCGAGCTGTTGTCGAAGATCCTGATGCCGGTATTGATCGTTGTGATGATCGGGCTGGTGATTCTGGCCAGCCGCACATCCGGCTGGGAGCAGACCAAGGATTTCTTTTTCCAGGTGGACTGGAGTCGCCTCACGGACGGCAAGCTTTGGGCGTTTGCCTTCGGCCAGGCGTTCTATTCTCTGGCGATTGGCCAGGGTTACCTGGTGACCTATGGCAGCTTTATTCCCCGGCAGACCCATGTTCCCCGAGCCTGTCTGATTGTTGCTGGCACGGAGACCAGTGTGGCGCTGCTGGCGGGCTGGATGATCTTTCCGTTTGTGTTCAGCCTGGGTATGGAGCCGACGGAGGGCAGTCAGCTGGCGTTTGTGACCATGCCGCGAGTGTTTGAGGATATGGCTGGCGGCTATTGGGTGGGTACGCTGTTTTTCAGCCTGTTCTTCATGGCGGCGTTCAGTTCCAGCCTGGCCGGGCTGAAGGTGATGATTGCGGCGGTGGCGGAGGAGTTCCGGCTCAGCAATGGCAAGGCCGTTAGTCTCGTTACCTTGGTGATGCTGGTGTTGGGCACGGCATCGGCACTGAGTTTCACGCCGCTGGAATGGAACATTGCCGGGGAGCCGGTGCTGGATGTGATCGACCGGGTGGCCGGCGGTAATGTGATCATCTTCTCCGGGGTGTTGGGGGCCGCCATGTTCTGCTGGTTTATTCCGCCCGAAAAGATCCGGACGGTACTGGGCACCCAGAGCCGCTGGTGGGAGTGGCGTATGTACCTGGTTGGTCGCTACCTGCCGCTGGTGATGCTGATCTGGATTGTGGTGACCTATGCCCTGAACCAGGTGGGCATTACTCCGGCCTGACCTGGAATTGCCTGCCTTACAAAACCTGATAATTTGGAGGTGCCCGCCTTTGTAGCCTGTTGGTTGAGGGGCGGGCCTGCGGGGTGGCAGGTGGAGTTTTTCTTTTCCCCGAAGAAAAAATACCGCCACCCGCGTACCTGCCCGCCAAACCTCAGGCTACAAATAGACCGTGCCCGCCAAATCTCAGGCTGAACGGATCACAACTCCGAACTTAGGCCGAACGAGACCGGGCCACAGATCCAGCCGCGAGGGCAACCTCGGCAACCGTGTGCAGCTTCTCCAGTTGCGACTGCAACATGGCAATCGGCCTTGTACCCTCCAAAGTCAGTGCGATATCCAGATGCTCGCCAGCGGTTTCAACCGCCATGGTGGCAATCCGGAACCCGCGGATGCGGACCACCTGGCAGAGCCGCTCCAGGGCGGCGGCTTCGTGGGTCATGCGGCAGTTGATGGTGTAGCTGGGCGTTGATGGCTGGCTTTGCGGGTTCATGCAACTTGCTCCTTGCTGGCTTTTGCGGTGCGGGCGGTTTCGTCGATCATGTCTGTGTTGCTTGCGCCGGGTTTGACGATGGGCCATACGTTTTCTTCACGGCTGATGGCAACGTGCAGCAGCATCGGGCCGTTGTAGGCCAGGATGGTTTCGATGCCGCGGCGGATCTGGTCGGTGCGTTCGATGTGCAGGGCCGGAATGTCGAAGGCCCGGGCCATGGCGACGAAGTCGGGGTTGTCGTCCAGGTTTATCTGGCTTTCGCGGTTGTTGTAGAACAGTTCCTGCTGCTGGCGGACCATGCCCAGGCACTGGTTGTCCATGACGATCAGCTTTACCGGCAGGTTGTAGCGGCGGATGGTGGCCAGTTCCTGGGCGTTCATCATGAACGAGCCATCACCGGTTACGTTGATGACGGTGCTGTTGCGATCCGCAAACTGGGCGCCGATGGCGGCGGGCAGGCCGAAGCCCATGGTGCCGAGGCCGCCACTGGTGAGGTGGTGCCGTGGGTGGTCGAATTCGTAGTGCTGGGCTACCCACATCTGGTGCTGGCCAACGTCGCAGGCGATGACGGTGTCGTCCGGGGCAATCCGGGAGAGCTGGCGGATGAAAGCCGGGCCGGTGATCGGGGCCATCGGATCATCGTTGTCGGCCGCATGGAAGCCACCGGTGGTGTGCCAGGTGCGGCACTGTTTCTGCCAATCACTGATGGCCAGTGGCTCGGCCTGCAATGCGTCCGCCAGTGATTTCAGTATCTCGTTCAGGTCGCCGCGGATGGCCAGATCGGCGCCGCGCAGTTTGTTGATTTCGGCGGCATCAGCATCAATGTGGATCATCCTGGCGTTGGGCGCAAAGCCATCCAGTTTGCCGGTGGCGCGATCATCAAGGCGCGCGCCGATAACCAGCAGCAGGTCGCACTCGTCGACCGCCTTGTTGGCTGCCCGGGAACCGTGCATGCCCAGCATGCCTAGGTTATAAGGATTGTGTTTGCCGGGGTTGCCGATGCCCTTCAGAGTCACAACCGCGGGCAGGGCGGAGGATTCGGCAAAGGCCCGGAAGCTGTCCTCGGCGTGGGCCAGGCTGATGCCACCGCCGGTGTAAAGCAGGGGCTTGCGGGCGGCGCGCAGCATCGCCAGGGCTTCCGTCAGGTCGGTTGAAGCTGTTTCACGGGCTTCAGGCTGGGGGAAGGGCGCATCGGCCGCTTCGGACAGCAACAGGTCCTTGGGGATATCAATCCAGACCGGCCCGGGGCGACCGCTCTGAGCCAGTTCGATCGCCTCTTCCATGATGGTCGGCAGGCTGTTGGCATCATCGATCAGGTAGCTGTGTTTAACGATGCCCAGGGTCATGCCCAGTACGTCGGTTTCCTGGAAGGCGTCGGTGCCGATCAGGCCCGAGGGAACCTGGCCGGTGATCACCAGCATGGGAATGGAATCCCGGTGCGCGTTGGCAACGCCGGTGATCAGGTTGGTGGCGCCGGGGCCCGACGTGGCAATGCAGACGCCCAGCTTGCCACTGGCCCGGGCGTAGCCGTCTGCCGCCAGGGCGCAGCCCTGTTCATGGCGGCACAGCACATGCTCCACGCCCACATCGTCCACCAGCGCGTCGTATAGCGGCATGATGCAGCCACCCGGATATCCGAAAACCGTGCTGATGTTGTGGCGGTGGAACGCGTCAAGAATGTGCTGTGCGCCGTTCATGGTCGTCTTTCCCTTTTCTTTTGCCGTAAAAAAAGAAACCCCGGGACCTTTCGGTGCCGGGGGTTTCTGGTGTCTTGTCAGGTTTGTCGCTATCTCACCCGCTTGTCCACGCAGAAGCCCCCGGACGGTACCACGACCACCAGGACAAGCTTCACAAGGACAATCACTGCGTTGAGATTCATAAAATCGACAGTCTGCTCTGAATTCGTAAAAAGATTCTGTGTAGAATCTACCCCACGTTTTTAGCCGGATGCAACCGTTAATTGCCGGTTTTTTCTGCCAACCTCCGATTCAGCAACAGTGAGCATTCAATGACGAAAGCAAAATGGGGTTCTCTTGGGCTGTCACTTCTGATCGTGATCGCAATGGTGATCTGGATGGCGACTGGCGAGGTGAAGGTGGCCAGTGACGAGGCTCCGGAACGTCAGGACAGCGGCGATGGCCAGCCTACAACGGTGCAGGTGGAAACCCTGACGGCCCGGCTGCATGAGCCGGGCCTGATGCTGCAGGGCCAGTTGGAGCCCTGGAGTTCGGTGATGCTGAGTGCCCAGGTGCCCGGCCGCGTGGAGTCTCTGGCTGTGAGTCTGGGTGAGCAGGTCCAGCAGGGTCAGAAGCTGCTTACGATAGCTGATGAAGGGCGGAGTGCCGCGGTGTTGCGCTGGCAGTCCCAGGTTCGGAAACTGGAAGCGGACCTGGTGGCGGCCCGCCGGCTCCGCGCCAATAACCTTGCCTCGGAATCCCAGATTTTGAGCCTGGAAAGCGAACTTGCTGCCGCTGAAGCGGAGCTGACCGGTGCCCGACAGGCCATCAGCCACCTCACTCCCGAGGCGCCTTTTGACGGCATTATCAACAGCAAATCGGTGGATATCGGCGATCTGGTGCAGGTGGGTTCCCCCCTGTTTCAATTGGTGAGGGTGGATCGCCTGAAGGCTACCGCGCAGATCCCCCAGCAATCGGTGGGCAATGTGGCGCCCGGTCAGTCTGTTCGCGTGGATTTGCTGGATGGCAGCCGTCTTTCTGGCGTGGTGACCTTTGTGGCCAGCGCTGCCTCGCCCGAAACCCGGAGTTTTGCCGTGGAGATCGCGGTGGAGAATCCGGATCGCAAACGGGTGGCCGGTGGCAGCGCCAGCCTGCGGGTGGCATTGCCGGAGGTAAAGGCGATGTTTATCTCACCCGCTTATTTGTCCCTCGGTGATGACGGTCGCCCCGGTGTGAAATACGTGAACGGTGAGAACCGTGTCGAGTTCGGTGAAGTGAAGTTGTTGAGTGTATCCACCGAGGGTGCCTGGGTGACCGGTTTGCCGGATGAGATCCGTCTGATTACCCGCGGCGGTGGGTTCGTGAGCACCGGTGAGCAGGTCGTGCCGGTCGACGCCGCTGAAAACAGGGGCTAGACCGCATGCGCGCACTGATCTTTGCCGCCATCGACCGCAGCCGGACCACCTTGCTGACGCTGCTGTTCCTGATTCTCGGGGGGATTGCCGCGTTTCAGACCATCCCCAAGGAAGCCAACCCCGACGTCACCATTCCGATGATCTATGTCTCCATGACCCTGGACGGAATCAGCCCGGAGGACGCCGAGCGCCTTCTTGTTCGTCCCATGGAGCAGGAATTGCGTTCGCTGGAAGGCATCAAGGAAATGCGGGGTACGGCCTCGGAAGGGCATGCCTCGGTGATGCTGGAATTTGATGCCGGGTTTGATCCGGACAAGGCGCTGCAGGATGTTCGCGAGAAAGTGGATACCGCCCGAACCAAGCTGCCCCAGGAGGCGGACGAGCCCAGGGTGAACGAAATCAACGTGTCCCTGTTCCCGGTGTTGTCCGTCGGTCTGTCCGGGCCACTGTCGGAGCGGGAGCTGATCACCATCGCCCGCCGGTTCCAGGATGCCATCGAGTCCATTCCGGAAGTGCTTGAGGTGGAGATTGGCGGCGATCGGGAAGACCTGCTGGAAATCGTGGTCGATCCCCAGGTTCTGGAGAGCTACGGCATCGACTTCGATCAACTGGCTTCCCTGGTAACCCGCAACAACCAGCTGGTCGCTGCAGGCTCCCTCGATACCGGCAACGGCCGCATGGCCCTGAAAGTGCCCGGCGTGATCGAAACCATCGAAGATGTGATGTCCATGCCGGTGAAGGTGGATGGCGACACGGTCGTTACGTTTGGCGACGTGGCCATGCTCCAGCGCACCTCCAAGGATCCGACCGGTTTTGCCCGCATCAATGGCGAGCCGGCGTTGGTGCTGGAGGTGTCCAAGCGCTCGGGCGCCAACATTATCGAAACCATTGCCCAGGTTCGCGAATTGATCGATGAGGCCAGGCCTCAGCTGCCGGACTCGCTGGAAATCCGCTACATCATGGATCAGTCCGAAGAAGTGCGCGATATCCTCAGTGATCTGCTGAACAATGTACTTACCGCCATCGTGCTCGTTCTGATTGTGGTGATCGCCGCCATGGGACCTCGTTCTGCGGTGATGGTCGGGCTGACCATTCCGGGCGCGTTCCTGACCGGTATCCTGGTGATCTGGAGCATGGGGCTCACGCTCAATATCGTGGTGCTGTTCAGCCTGATTCTGGTAGCGGGCATGCTGGTGGATGGCGCCATCGTGGTCTCGGAGCTGGCGGACCGGAACCTGTCGGAAGGGCAGACGGTCAAGCAAGCCTGGGCCGAGGCGGCCAGCCGTATGGCCTGGCCCATTATTGCCTCTACGGCAACCACGTTGGCGGTGTTCGTGCCGTTGCTGTTCTGGCCGGGCGTGGTCGGGGAATTCATGAAGTTCCTGCCACTCACGGTGATCATCTGCCTGATTGCTTCCCTGGCCATGGCGCTGGTGTTCCTGCCCGTACTGGGCAGCACCAGCGGCGGGCGCCGGGCGCGGCAGGGGCATTCTTCGGGGCGCCTGATGGAGGGTTATCGACGGGTACTGGGGCTGCTACTTCGTTCACCGGGGCTGACGTTGATTGGTGTGCTCTGCGTGATCGCCGTGATCTACGCCGCGTACGCCCGCTTCAACCATGGGGTTGAGTTCTTCCCCAGTGTGGAGCCGGATTCCGCCCAGGTTCAGGTGAGGGCGAGGGGTGATCTTTCAGTGTGGGAGCGGGATGCCATTGTGCGTGAAGTGGAGCAGCGGTTGCGTGGCATGCCCGAGGTGAAGGCCCTGTACGCCCGCTCAATGGTACAGACCAGCTCGCAACTGGCGCCAGATGTCATAGGCGTTCTGCAATTCCAGTTTACCGACTGGTTCACCCGGCGACCGGCCAGCGCGATTCTCGAGGACTTCCGCGACATGACCTCTGATATAGCGGGCGTTGAGCTGGAATTCCGCAAACAGGAAGGTGGGCCTGCCGAAGGCAAACCGATAGAGCTACAGGTGAGCAGCCGCGAAGCAAACAGTCTCAATGGCTACGTGGACGAAATCAAAGACCGCATGCGTGAGCTCGGTGGTTTCGTGGACATCGAAGACGACCGCAGCCTTCCGGGGATTGAGTGGCGGCTGCAGGTTGACCGGGAAGCCGCCGCTCGCTTCGGTACCGATGTGCTGGGTATCGGCAGTGCCTTGCGCTTGGTGACCAACGGGTTGAAACTGGCCACCTATCGCCCTGAAGACGTGCGGGATGAAGTGGACATCGTGGTGCGAGTTCCGAATAACTGGCGGGAACTGGATCATCTGCAGCGCCAGACCATTCATACCTCCCGGGGCCAGGTGCCGCTCTCTGAATTCGTCGATCTTCGCCCGGGCGACAAAACCAACAGTATTGTCCGGGTGGATGGCCAGCGCACGGTAACCATCAAATCCGATCTGGCACAGGGGCGCCGCGTGGATGAGCTGCTGCGGGCCCTGCAGGCCGAGATGCCGGAACCGCCAGAGGGAATTTCGGTGAAGTTTGCCGGCGAGAACGAGGATCAGCAGCAGGCATCAAACTTCCTTGCGACGGCCTTCCTGGTAGCCATCGGCCTCATGCTGTTGATACTGGTGACCCAGTTCAATTCGTTGTACCAGACCTTCCTGATTCTCTCGGCGATTGTGCTCTCCACCGCCGGGGTGCTGCTCGGGCTTCTGGTAAACGGTCAGTCGTTCGGCATTGTGATGGTGGGAATGGGTACGATTGCCCTGGCAGGCATCGTGGTAAACAACAACATCATTCTGATCGATACCTACAACCAGATGCGCAAGGACGGGGTTGAGGCCTACGAGGCCGCCCTGGAAACCGGTTGCCTTCGCCTGAGGCCGGTGCTGCTGACGGCCATCACCACTGTGCTGGGGTTGATGCCCATGGTCCTCGGCGTCAATGTGGACCTGCTGACGCCCTCCCTGGGCCTTGGTGCGCCATCAACCCAGTGGTGGACCCAGCTGTCCAGTGCCATCGCGGGGGGGTTGGCGTTTGCTACGGTGCTGACGCTGTTGCTCACACCTGCATTGCTGGTGCTGGGTAACCGGGCCGGTCGGGCTTTCGGGAGTCTGACCAGCCGCTTCCGAACTACTTAATGCTTGATCCGGCCCGCCAGTTCCTGGGCCCGGGCAGCCATGGCTTCCAGTTCAGGTACCGTGCGCAGGTTGTTTTCAGCAGCCTGGTGCATGGCTTCGGAGGTTTCGGCCACATCCGTGACATTGCGGTTGATGTCTTCACAGACACTGGTCTGTTCTTCGGCCGCTGTAGCAACCTGGGTTGTTGCGTCGTTGATGCTGCCCATGCGCCGGTTGATTTCGGCCAGGGTGGCGCGTACGGCTTCAACGGCCTCGCTGCTTTCCTGAGCTACAACGCCTGAGGCCTGCATGAACTCGGTGGCGTCCCGCGAAGCCCCACTGATGGCGCCGATGATCTGGTCGATTTCCACGGTGGCTTCCTGGGTCTTGGCAGCCAGGTTCCGGACTTCATCGGCAACCACCGCGAATCCGCGACCTGCGTCGCCGGCCCGGGCCGCCTCGATGGCGGCGTTCAGTGCCAGCAGGTTGGTCTGGTCTGCAATTTCCCGGATAACCTGCATAACGTCGCCGACCTTCTTGCCATCATTGGCGAGTTGGTTAACGGTTTCGGCCGAGTTCCGGATCTGGTCGGTCAGACGCCGCATGCTGTCTACCGCCTTGTTGATCTGCGAATCCGCTGTAGCCGTCTCGTCGGATGTCTGGCTCACTTCGGTGGCTACCGAGGCAGCGTGACTGGCCACATCCTCCGCGGTGGCAGACATTTCGTTCATGGCTGTCGCAATCTGCTCAATGCGCTGGTGGGCCAGGTCAGACTGGCTGACGACACTGTCGGCGTTCTGGCGGATCAACTCGCCGGTATCGTTCAGTTGCCTGGCGTTCTCGCTCAGTTGGCTTCCGGTATCGCTGAGGAAGCGGTGCAGGCTTCGGGCAGCGTCGGCCAATTGCCCCAATTCGTCAGCCCGCTGCATGGTTACAGGATCCGAAAGATCACCGTCGCCCAGTCGGGAGATCTGCGAGGTGAGCTTCTGTGCGGGCCGGACCACACCTGACAAAAGGACCATTATCAGCGCGATGGTACCCAGAATGATGGCGGCAATCAGAAGACCCGCCACCAGCCAGCTACGCTCGGTGACAACGGTGTTCAGGGTTCGGGCCCGGACAAGGCTATCTTCACGGACTGCGGTTGCAGCATCTACAATCAGTCTGGCAGGTTCACGGTCGATCCCCTGTACCGCGGCATCGCCTGCGTTCGGATCAAAGCCTGAGCGTGTGAACGCCTCGAATCCCTCACGATAGGCACGCCCCATCGTCTGGTGTGCCTGTTTGAAGTCGGACATCAGTGACTTTGCCTGTGGCTCCTGAATTCGGGGAATCAGGTCATCAAGCTGGCTCTGTATTGATGCTTCGCGCTGCTGAAATCGGCCCCAGTATTTGTCCAGTTGTTCCGGGTCGGCTCCGCGGATCAGGACGTTTTTCCACTCCTGGACCTGGGTCTTGAAATCAGAAAGCACATCCTGGGCTTCAAGGGCGTTCACCATCCTGGTACTTACAAGACTGTTGAAGTCATCTTTGACTTTCAGGGAGAAGTTCAGGTAAATCACCGCCACTGCGGCGACGACTAGATTTGCCGTCAAAACGACGAGAAGAACCCGGTTGAGAATGCTTTTCGAGTACCAGTTCATCAGCTATTCCTGGGAGCGATCGATGGTAAGGGTGTGTCGCTAGTGTATACGTAGCGTTAGTTGATTAGGTTATCTACTTTGGTATCGGCTAGGGAAGCGGGCTCTTGAATGCAATTGGCCGACTTGAATATGAAGCTTTTATGACATCTATCTTATGAGCAACCCACTAACCGTTCTTTACCGGGACGAACACCTTCTGGCTGTCCACAAACCGGCCGGGCTGTTGGTTCACCGGAGCCCTATCGACAAACACGAAACCGAGTTTGCCCTGCAATATGCCCGGGCGCTAAATGAGGGCCAGCATGTTTACCCGGTCCATCGACTGGACCGGCCTACCTCCGGCGTCCTGGTGTTTGCCAGGGACAGCGACACTGCCCGCACGCTGGGTATGGCGCTGATGGCCGGTGAGGTGACGAAAACCTATCTGGCGATGGTGCGTGGCTGGCCGCCGGAACACGGGGAGATTGATCATCCCTTGCGAGAGGAACCGGAGGATCGACGGCTGAAAGGGGAAGAGCAGCCGGTGCGGGACGCTCTCACTTATTACCGCACGCTGGCGACGACCGAGATACCAGTGGAGATCGAGAAATACCCGAGCAGTCGCTACGCCGTTGTTGAACTGAACCCGAAAACTGGCCGAAAGCACCAGTTGCGCAGGCATATGAAACACATCAACCACCCGATCATTGGCGATGCCAATCACGGTCGGGGCCGCCACAACCGCTATTTTGCAGAGCGATTCGGCCAGGGGCGGTTGATGCTGGCCGCAACCCGGATGGCATTCCAGCACCCGGTTTCGGGTAAACCACTGACCATTAGCGCCGCGCCTGAGGCGAGCTTTCTGGAGGTGTTATCGCTTTTCCCGGGATTTGACGTACGGGATCACTCGGAAAAGTAGCGCTTGATAAACCCTGGGTAGGGAAGCGGTTTACTGTAACGGTAGCCCTGAAGGTAGTCGCAGCCTTTCTCGAACAGCCAGCTTTCATGGGCTTCGCTCTCCACACCTTCTGCAACGACAGAAAGGCCAAGCCCCCTGGCCAGGCCAATGATCGACAGGGTGATAGCGCAATCGTTTTCGTCATCCGGAAGGTTGTTGATGAACGAGCGGTCGATCTTGATGCGGGAGAAGGGCAGGCTTTTGAGCCGGGACAGCGATGAGTACCCGGTGCCAAAGTCGTCGATAGCGAGCTCGGCGCCGGCGTGTACCAGCTGTTCCAGAACCCGACCGATGACACTGAAATCACCCTGGATGGAGTCTTCGGTCACCTCAAACTGCAGGGCACTGACCGGCATGCCCTGGTTACCGCAGATCTCTTTTACCAGCTCTGGCAACTCTGGGACCAATATCTGCTCTGCCGACAGGTTGACGGATATCGTTGGTAATGGCGTATTCCGGTCTTTTGCCTCACGCCAGTGAGCGCAGACGTTTTTCAGCACACAGGCGCCCAGCTCATACATCAGGCCGGCGCTGCGCGCCACGTCCAGAAATTCAATCGGTGACAGCCAGCCACGTTGCGGGTGCTGCCAGCGAACCAGGGCCTCGGCGCTTTCCAGCTGTGTTCCCGTGCGGTCCATGATTGGCTGGTAGAAGACATCGAGGCCGCTGGTTCTGAGTGTTTCCCGCAGCTCGCTCTCGAGCGCAAACCGGGAGCGGGCTGTCATCTGGATTTCCGAATCGAACAGGGTCGAACGGTCCCCGCCCTGCCGCTTCGCGTGGTACATCGCAGCCTCTGCACCTCTGAGCAGTTCTTCTGACTCGTGGCAATCGCCCGGGAAGTGACAGATGCCCACACTGGCACTGACATTCAGATCCTGATCGGACACCCGGATAGACTGGCGAATACGGCTGTGGATCTCGCGGATCACCTCGTCCAGAAAGCTCGGCTGGGTGTAGTTGCGAATAACCAGGGCAAATTCATCCCCTCCAATGCGCGCCAGAAAGTCCTTGCCCGCCAACTGGATTTCTTTCAGGCGCTGTCCGATATCGGCGATGACCTGATCCCCCGCCTGAGGGCCAAGGCCATCGTTGATGGTTTTCAGGCGGTCAACGTCAATCCAGAGCAGTGCAAGACTGCCGGTACCCCGGCCTTTGATCTTGCGCACCAGGTGGTTCAGCCGGTCACGCAGTGAATCAATGTTGGCGAGTCCGGTGAGGGAGTCGTAGCGACTGACGTATTCCAGCGCCCGCTTGGATCTCAGCCATGCCTCGTGAGTGTTCATCAGGCTTATGGTGTCTGCAATGGCAGCTGACAGCGAAATGTCCGGGACCGACCAGTCACGGCGCACACTTGACTCCAGGCAGACAACCCCGCTGAGTTGTTCGCCGTCGAAAATCGGCGCGTCTAACATGGAATGAATGTTTTGCACGGACAGATAATCGCGGTCGAAGGAACGGGTACGGATATCATTGCGGGCGTCTTCCACGGCAATGACTCGTTCTTCGGTGATGGCGCGGAAGTAGTCGGGGTGGTCTGAGCGAAACAGGTTGAACTCTGAGCCATTCTGCGCGATGCAGCTATTGCGGCCGGGCAGCTCTGTGTCGTGAAGCCACTCACAGGTGATCCGGTCCCGTTCTGGAGGGAAAAGCCAGACACTTGCCCGTTTCACGCCCAACAGCCGTGTGCACAGCTCCATGAGGGCTGCCAGCTTCCGGGGGCGGGGCATCTCGATAAAGCTGGTATTGTGGCTCAGCTCCATCAGTGCCTTGTGGTGGGTCACGAGGACTTCACTGTCACGCATGGCCGGGCTCAATAAATTGTCCTTCTTCGAATTACGAACGGCCTTGGCTCTCGGTTTGGATACTTGAACAGGTTATGTCTAAGTTCTTTAAAGAATATGGCAGCTGTTTTTATAAGTGTCCAACTTCAAACGGGATTGGTCAGTGAGTCCCTGGTGTTTTGCTCTCCACTACCAAGATGGTTCCGGCTGAAATCGCAAAGCAGCGGCCAGGGATGGTTGGCTTCCAGAGTAAAGGCGATATCCAGCAACGTGCGTTCGCCTCCGTGCCGCCCCATAAACTGAACGGACACGGGCAGTTGATCGGGCGTGTGGCCCATGGGCAGTGAGATTGCCGGTGCGCCCGTGGCGTTTGCCAGAGGGGTGAAGCTCACATACTCGCGCAGCCGTTCGAACAGGGTGTCAAAAGGCACATCGGGGCTCAGGTGGCCAAGGGCGGGCGTGGTGTGGCCAAGTACCGGTGTGAGCACGGCATCAAATCCGGCCATGGCATGTGCATAGTCGTGCCAGGAACGCTTGAGCCGCCAGAGTGCGGTTGGCAGGCGCCAGAACTGTCGCCGGAACATCCTGTCGAGGCCGTTGGTCAGGCCGTCTGTTTTGTGTTTGTCGAAGGCCGGGTGAAGCAGTTTCCTGCCGTTGGCCCTGATGCCGAAGGCGAGCAGTGCCCAGTACAGGGCAAAGTCATCAGGGAAGGTGCTGTGCACCGGAACGGGCACTGGCTCAATGCGGTGGCCCATTTTTTCCAGCCTGAGCGCCGTTTCTTCGACAGTCCGTCGGGTGATGTCATCGGTTTTGTGACCATTGATGGAATCCAGCACCAGTCCGATTCTCAAAGGACGACCGGAGGGGCCCTCCATTCTTCCAATGGCCGGCAGGCCGGGATTGCGGAAATAGGTCTCGGCCTGCTCGAAAAAATTAGCGGTATCCCGTACCGAGCGCGTCACTACGCCCTCGCTGATAATGTTGATCGGCAGGGAGGCTGCCGCTTCGTTGTCTATCAATCGTCCTAGTGTGGGCTTAAGGCCGACCAGGCCGCAGCAGGCGGCCGGAATCCGTATGGAGCCTCCGCCGTCATTCGCGTGGGCAATGGGTACCACGCCGGCCGCCACAAGGGCCGCTGAACCGCCTGAGGAGGCTCCGGAGGAATAGGCCAGGTTCCACGGGTTACAGGTTGCCGGCGCGTGTGCGGGCTCGGTTGTGGCGTTGAATCCGAATTCCGGCAGGGTGCTTTTACCCAGGCACAGAAAACCCTGGGCAAGCAACTGGCGGGCAAATGGACTGGTATCGGATGCAGGAACGCTGGGCACGGCCAGGGAGCCGTGCCGTGTGGTCATGCCCGACACGTTGGTGTTGTCTTTGATAAGTGTTGGAACACCGCGGAACAGGGGAAAGGAACCGGTCTGGTCGGCGGCATCAAGCTTTGAAGCAGTCCGGATCGCCTGGTCGTAATTCGCCGAGGCCAGACCGTGAAGGAGCGGTTCGACCGCCTGTGCGCGAGCGATAGCGGCTTGAGTGAGTTCGGTGATCGATATTTCCCGGCGGAGGACCCGTTCGGCAAGGGCAGTGGCGTCATCGCAACCTATCGCGTCGTTTCTGAAACTGTGGCAGGACTGCGGGGCGCTCATGGCCAGACTCTCCTTGAAAGTGATTCCACGACTCTACTGCATTTGAAAACGTGATGACATGTCATTTTAGGTAGGGTGAGTGGTCGGCGGCTAGCACAGGGCCTTTTCACAGACCTCTTCAAATAATAAGCTGTCGGCCTGAAAACGTTGTAAGCGATCCTGATGGAATTTATTGAACCCCTCGTACGCCACTTTCTCGGCATTTTCTTTCTGATGATCGGTCTCCAGTTTGCTGGCCGAAGCCTCGGGCTGTATCAGAGAATGCGCTTTTCGCACATTAACTATGGTGAGCGAGGGAGTGCGCCCTGGTGGCACCGGCAAACCTTCAATGTGTTTCGGGCGTTCATTCTGGGCGTCTGCGTGGTGCGGATTTTTGCGGATATCGACCCCTGGCTGGGCGTGTTCGGCCCGCTCTATGTGTGGCCGATTTTGCTGGTTGGCATGCTCCTCCTGATTGGCTCATTTACTACCGTGAACTATCTGCAGGCCTACATGCATGAGGATTGGCGCTCTGGTATCGATCCTCGGAAGGATGAGCGCAAACTGCTCACAGGCGGGCCATTTGGCCGTTCCCGTAATCCCCTGTTCCTGGCTGTGATGGCTGGGCAGCTCGGTTTTTTCCTGGCCTTGCCCAGTGTGTTTTCCCTGGTATGCCTGGTGGCCGGTGTACTGGTGATCACCCGCCAGGCCCGGGAGGAGGAGAAGGCGCTGGCGGATAAATTTGGCGAGGACTACGAGCGTTATCGCGTGCGGGTACCGCGCTGGTTCTGAACCGGTGACGGCAGAGGGCCTTACGCAGATTTTTTCCGGGCTTCCTTGATCACATCGTAGGCATGACTGATTTCGCGGGTGCGTTCCTCTGCCATCTCCCGCATGCTCTCGGGCAATCCCCGGCCCGCAAGTTTATCCGGGTGGTTCTCGCTCATCAGCTTGCGGTAGGCCTTCTTGAGTTCATCATCACTGGCGGAAGGCGATACCCCAAGAACCTTGTAGGCATCGCTGATCTGATCAGCGGAGGAGGGCTGGCCCGCACCGGCCCGGTTGGTGTGGGCTCCTCGGAGCATGGCTTCCAGCTGGTCCACCTGGCTCTCCGGTAGCCCCAGCCCACGGGCGATTTTTACGAGCATTTCGTGTTCGGCCGGGTGCACCTTGCCGTCCGCAGCTACGGCTGATACCTGAACCTGCAGGAACATCTGGAGAAACGCGGGTTGGCGTCCGCTGGCCTGGAGGAACCGGTTAAGTTCGGCATCCAGGTCAAAATCCGGCTCTTTACCACGGTTGAAGGCGGTTTTGGCCTTGGCTTTCTGTTCTTCATTCAGGCGGAAGCGAACGAACATGGCTTCGGCCATCTGGATTTCATCCCTGGATACCACGCCGTCTGCCTTGCACAGGGCACCCATCACCGCAAAAACCGATTCAATAAAACCGGACTGAATGCTCTGGAGCTTGCCAATCAGGCGGCGCTTGAGAAGGTTCAAGAGAAAGGCACCAATCGCCGCACCTATGAGAAAGCCCGGGAATTTGCCAAAGGCGTAGCCAATCAGACCGCCAATTATGATTGCAAACAGCATTAATAAGTCCTTAACAGGAATGAATCAGCCCATAGAATATACGTGTTTTTCAGCCCGGCTTCATGAACAGGCTTTCATCGACCTGTGAAAAAGCCACGTAAGCTATTAGATTAAATCATTTATGAGGGGGCAGTAGTCATGACCCAAGACCTGTTTTCTAACCTGCCACCGGAACAGACAGTCGAGCCTCTGATGGATGGCGCGGTGGTGCTGCGGCAGTTCGCGCTCCCGAACGCCGAATCACTCATGGCCGGCATTGAAACGGTTACCTCAGAAGCGCCGTTCAGACACATGAAGACCCCTGGTGGCCATGCCATGTCTGCGGCCATGAGCTGCTGCGGGGATCTTGGCTGGGTTACCGATAGCAGGGGTTACCGGTATCAGGCGGAGGATCCGGAATCCGGCCGGCCTTGGCCCGCCATGCCTGCGGCTTTCCGGGAACTGGCCAGAAGCGCCGCCGAAACCGCTGGTTTTGAGGGATTTGAACCGGACGCCTGTCTGATCAATCGATACCAGCCCGGGGCAAGAATGGGGCTGCATCAGGACAAGGACGAGCAGGACTTCACGCAGCCCATCGTGTCGGTTTCTCTGGGCCTGCCGATGGTGTTCCAGTTTGGTGGTCTCAAACGCAGCGAACGCCCCATCCGGGTGCCACTGGGCCATGGTGACGTGGTGGTCTGGGGCGGCCCTGCCCGAATGCGTTACCACGGAGTGTTAACCCTCAAGGCCGGTGAGCACCCGCAGACGGGCGGGTACCGCTACAACCTGACGTTCCGGCGGGCGAGGTAAGGGGTTATTGCAGCCAGGCGACCAGCAGTCCCGCGCCCAGCGAGAGCACCATGGGGATGCCAACCAGCAACCCGGTCTGGCGGTTGCCGATAAAGCCCGCCAGCGCGGACTTCACCAGATTGTTGGTGGCGGCGGCGATAACAATACCGATCACGGCAGTGCTCGTGGCCAGGTTGTTATTGGACATGCGGGTGAGGGAGAGGGTAATGGCGTCTACGTCAGCAATGCCGGAGGTTGCTGCCAGAACATAGATGCCGGCGTCGCCCAGCCAGTTGCCCAGAAATTCGCCCAGCAGAAGGATCGCGGTCAGCAACACGCCGAATACCAGCGCCGAGGTCAGATCCAGCGGGTTCTGGTTGAGGGTTGGCTGACTGACCTGCGTATGGCGATTGTTCCGGCGCCAGATAAGCAGCGCCGGCCCATACAGCAGAGCGGTCATGACCACCACCGGCCAGATCAGGCTGGGCAGCAGGTCACGGTTGATCACCAGGCAATACACCAGGATTCTGGGAAACATGGTACCGCAGGCAATCAGGATACCGGTGGCGAACTGGGCATTGAGCTGAGGGTTCTTCGAGGCCTGACGGGCGAAGTGCAGGGTGAGGGCAGTGGAGGAGCTGAGCCCGGCGAACAGGCTGGTAAACAGGATGCCCTTGCGGGTGCCGGCCACCCGTATGGCGAAGTAGCCGACAAAGGAAATGGAGGCGATCATCACCACCATCCACCAGATTTCCCGGGGATTCAGAACCCCGCCAGGCCCCATCTTTTCGTTTGGCAGCAACGGCAGCATGACCACGGAAATCAGCAGCAGCTTGAGAGCGGCATCCAGTTCATGTTCCTTCAGCTTGTTGACCCAACCGTGGATTTCTTCCTTGTTGTCCAGAATGATTGCGGTTACCACCGCTGCGGCCGTGGCGATGACCGGGTCCACTGCCACCGCCACCGCACCGAAGCAGAAGGTCAGCACCATGCCAACCATACCGGTGATGCTGAAATTACGGATATGCTCAAGGCGCTCGCTGTAGGCCACGATGGCCATGGCCACGACACTGACCAGAAGCACGGGAAACGCCCATTCCGTGATTTCCTGTGCCAATACCGCGGAAATACCGCCAAGCAGGCCTACCAGGGCAAAGGTGCGGATGCCGGCAATTCGCTCGCCGGATTTCTGTTCCCGGGCATCCCATCCCCGCTCCAGGCCAATGATGGCGCCAAGCAAAAGCGCAACGGCGAGGTCGAGAGTGGTCTGGTTTCCGGCCAGAAACTGGGAAGCAAGATCATCCATGGGAGGGCGTAGGCTCCTGTTAATAATTGAATATGTTGATGATAGCAGCAGGTGCAACCGGTCGTTACACCTCTAAGAAGATTCCCGTAACCGCCTTACTTTCCCGTTAGGGGTCTGGTAAGCTTCGCGACCCTGAAATTCGCAGTTACCTGATTTTCATCAACCGTGCAGCAAACTGAAACCGTGACGATCCTTCCGCCCTAGCGCTCAGCTTCCTCTTCCTCTGGTTTAATCCCCTGAGACATATCCCTGTAGCCAACGTGAGATAGGTTGGGTGCAATCGACGGTTTTATCTCAGTTTTTTTATCTCCACAGCAATCCGGAAACCCGACATTATGGTGAATTCCCTAAAAGCCAACTGGCTTTCGAACATTCGTGGCGATGTGCTCGCCGGTATCGTCGTGGCGCTGGCACTGATCCCGGAGGCCATTGCCTTCTCGATCATTGCCGGTGTCGATCCCAAAGTGGGTCTTTACGCCTCTTTTTGTATTGCGGTGATCATTGCCTTCGTGGGTGGCCGTCCCGGCATGATTTCGGCAGCCACTGGCGCCATGGCCCTGTTGATGGTGACACTGGTTAAAGAGCATGGTCTCGAGTATCTCCTTGCTGCGACGCTGCTGACCGGTGTTCTTCAGATTGCCGCTGGCTACCTTAAGCTCGGCGGCCTGATGCGGTTCGTCTCGCGCTCGGTGGTAACCGGTTTTGTAAACGCCCTGGCCATCCTTATTTTTATGGCGCAGCTGCCCGAACTGACGAATGTTACCTGGCATGTCTACGCCATGACGGCGGCCGGCCTCGGCATCATCTACCTGTTCCCGCTGCTGCCCCGGATCGGCAAGATCCTGCCTTCACCTCTGGTGTGCATTGTGGTTCTGACCGGCGTTGCCATGTACCTGAACCTCGACATCCGCACGGTCGGTGATATGGGCGAATTGCCCGATACTCTGCCGATCTTCCTGTGGCCGGATGTGCCCCTGAACCTGGAAACCCTGATGATCATCCTGCCGTACTCCGTGGGGCTGGCTGTTGTGGGGCTGCTGGAATCGATGATGACCGCAACCATCGTCGATGACCTGACCGACACCACCAGTGACCGCAACCGTGAGTGCAAGGGTCAGGGCATTGCCAACATCGGCTCCGGCCTGCTTGGTGGTATGGCGGGCTGCGCGATGATCGGGCAGTCCATTATCAATATCAAATCCGGCGGCCGTACCCGGCTGTCGACACTGACTGCCGGTGTGTTCCTGCTGATTATGGTGTTGGTGCTGGACAAGTGGCTGGTCCAGATCCCCATGGCGGCCCTCGTTGCTGTGATGATCATGGTGTCGATTGGTACCTTCAGTTGGGGCTCGATCAAGAACCTGCGGGAACATCCGCTTTCAACCAACATCGTGATGGTTGTTACGGTGATTGTGGTGGTTGCCACCCATAACCTGGCGTTCGGCGTTCTGGCCGGCGTTCTGCTGGCGGCCCTGTTTTTTGCCAACAAAGTTGGCCATTACATGCTGGTGACCTCTGAGCTGGATGAAGCAAGCGATACCCGCACCTACACAGTGGTGGGCCAGGTGTTTTTCAGTTCCTCGGAAAAATTCACGGAATCCTTTGATTTCAAGGAAGCAGTCGATAATGTGGTCATTGATCTGAGCCGGGCCCATTTCTGGGATATCACCGCAGTCGGTGCCCTGGACAAGGCGGTCATCAAGTTCCGCCGGGAAGGCGCGGAAGTTGAGGTTATCGGGCTGAATGAAGCCAGTGCCACGATTGTTGACCGCTTTGGCGTGCACGACAAGCCGGACGCCGTTGACCAGCTGATGGGGCACTGACATGACACAGACCAAGGAATCCAACAGCGATCGCAGTCAGAATAACAATCACAAGGATCATGAAGGCGAGGTTGAGATGTTACGAGTAGTTGCCTGTATTGATGGCTCCCAGGCGGCGCCGGCGGTTTGCGATTACGCAGCCTGGGCCAGCAAGCACATGGAAACGCCCATGATGCTGCTGCACGTGCTGGACGAGGAACGTTATCCGGCGGAGCCGGATCTGGCTGGCAACATTGGTCTGGGCAGCCGTGAACAGCTGCTCGAAGACCTGGCAGAGCTGGACCGCAAGCGCGCCAAGCTGGCCCTGGAACACGGCCACCACATGCTGGATGAAGCCCAAAAGCGGGTTGGCGAAGCTGGCATCTCAGACGTGGTGCAGAGACAGCGACATGGGGACCTGACCGAGTCCCTGCTGGCGCTGGAGAATCAGACCCGGCTGCTGGTCATGGGGCTGCACGGTGAGAGCAGCTCGGAGCGTGGCACTCACATTGGCAGCCAGCTGGAGACGGTGATTCGCAGCATGCATCGCCCGATTCTCCTGGTGTCGGATGAGTACACCCAGCCTCGCAGTGCCATGCTGGCCTTCGACGGCAGTGCCACGGCGTTCAAGGGTGTGGAATTGCTGGCCGGCAGCCCGGTTCTCAAAGGCATGCCATTGCATCTGGTGATGGTTGGAGCGGATACCAATGACCGTTGGGAGCAGCTCAAAAAAGCCGAGAAAATGCTGGCAGGGCTGGAATCCGAGATCACTCTGGCGATCCGCGCCGGTGATGTGGAACCCACATTGCACGCTTACCAGGAAGAACATGATATCGACATTCTGGTGATGGGCGCCTACGGGCACTCCCGCATCCGTCAGTTCCTGGTGGGCAGTACAACCACCAGGATGCTGGAAACCGCCAGAAAGCCCCTGGTCGTCCTTCGCTAGGCCACTTCCTGGGCCAATTCCGCAAGATAGGCCATCGCGGCGCGGTGGCCTTGCTGATACCCCAGATCCAGCTTGTTCAGATCCGTGGTCAACCGGCTTACCGGAAAATTCTCCGGTGGCGCGATAATCCGGAGCCGGCAGTCCTCCGGCGGATTTCGAATGAATTCCAGTGTCTCGTTGTATCTTTCGCCCCGCCGGATTATGGCCTCGGCGAGCCCCGGTTGCTCCCGGAACATCCGCTTGGTGAGCGCCGGAAACGCCAACGGCTTCTTCTCATAGCCCAGCGGTCGGGAAAGCACCACCGTCATATCCCGGGCTCCCCGGCGATAGGCCTCCGCAACCGGAATGGAATCGGCAATTCCGCCATCACTCATGGGCTCGTCCTCCACTCTTGGATAATCACGGTAGGCCAGGGGAATGGAGCAGGAGGCGGTGAGCACGTTGTGGATGTTCTGGTCGTCGACCGGAAAATACCGGGCCTCACCGGTCACCACCGACGTGGTTGCCACCCAGAGTTTGGTGGTGCCAGACAGGTAGCGTTCCAGATCGAGTGGTACTTCCTGGTAAGACTGATGCCAGAGCCAGTGAACATCGCACAAATGCCCGCCCTGGAAGAAACGCCCCCAGTTGATGAATTCCGGCCGACAGGCGTGGTCGGTGATTACTCGATGATTTCGGCCGTGATGGCCGCAGAGGTAGCCGATGAGATTGGTTGAGCCCGCGGAGACGCCCCAGGCTTCCGTGAAAGGCTGATGCCGCTTTTCGAGAAAGGCATCGAGTACGCCGGCGGCGAAGATGCCGCGCATGGCGCCACCTTCGACAACGAGGGCATTGCTGGTTGTGGTGTCACTGTGGGTCTGGAGCATCCGTTCCCCCTATCTTGTGTGTTCTCCGGTCATGCCAATACATGAACTCAGCTTACCAGTTCGACGGTCGCTTTGGGCAGTCGGATGTGCCCTCAGGCGCTGTTGCCGGCCGCCACACCCGAAGCCCAGGCCCACTGGAAATTATGGCCGCCGAGGTGTCCGGTGACATCCACTACCTCACCGATGAAATACAGGTTTGGCTTCTCCAGCACCGCCATGGTTTTGGAGGAGAGCTGGCGTGTATCCACACCCCCCAGGGTAACCTCTGCCGTGCGGTAGCCCTCGGTTCCCGCCGGCTTGATCGACCAATGGCCGAGGACATCGGCAACCTGCTCAATATCGCTGTTCTTGTAGCCCTGCAAGGGACCGGTCCAGCCCTGCAGTTCGTTGAAGGCCTGGGCAAACCGTTTTGGCAGGTGCTGGGTCAGGTAGTTTGCAATGGTTGACTGCGGGCGGGTTTTCCGGAGGTTCAGCAGGTCATCCTTGATGCGGCAGGCCGGCAGCAGATCGATGGCCAGGCTGTCGCCCGGCTCCCAGAAACTGGAAATCTGGAGCATCGCCGGGCCACTGAGCCCGCGATGGGTGACCAGCATCGGTTCCCGGAAGTGCTGGTCATGGCACTGCACGTCAACGGGACAACTGACACCGGACAAAGGCGCGAGCTGGTCTTTCAATTCCGGCTGCAGGGTAAAGGGTACCAGGCCCGCGCGGGTGGGAAGTATGTCCAGCCCGAACTGCTCGGCTACCCGGTAACCGAATGCGGTGGCGCCCATGGTGGGAATCGACAGGCCACCGGTGGCGATCACCAGGGATTCACAGGTGAGATCGCCGGAGCCGACGCTCAGGCGGTAGCCGCTGTCGATTTCGGTAATGCGGTCGACCGTTGTTTTCATTCTCACTTCTGCTCCTGCCCACTCGCATTCGGTCAGCAGCATATTGAGAATGTCCTTGGCGCTGTCTTTGCAGAACAACTGACCAGGGGTTTTTTCCTCATGTTCAATGCCGTGGCGGTCTACAAGTTCCAGAAAGTCCTGGGGGGTATAGCGCTTTAGCGCAGAAATGCAGTAGTGCGGGTTATCCGAAAGGAAGTTGGCCGGCGTACTGTTCAGGTTTGTGAAATTGCAGCGTCCGCCGCCGGACATCAGGATTTTCTTGCCGGGTTTATTGGCGTGGTCCAACACCAGCACGCTGCGGCCGCGATAGCCCGCAGTGGCCGCGCACATCAGGCCTGCTGCGCCAGCGCCGATAATAATGACATCGTAGTGTGAAGGCATGGGGTAACCACAAACCGGGTACGAACATTGAGTGGGCGAATTATACGGATATGGGGGGCTGGCGTCTGTGGTGCCGGGGTAACCACGTATGAAGTGGCGGGATGAGAAGGAGTCGGAGACCGGGCCCGTGAGGCCCGGTCTCCTGCGCAGCTACCCGTTTTTCAGGGTTTGCATATTGATCACGAAGCGATACTTCACGTCGCCTTTTTTCATGCGCTCGTAGGCCTCATTGAGGTTGTTTATGTCGAGCATCTCGACGTCGCAGCTGATGTCGTGCTCTGCGCAGAAATCCAGAACTTCCTGGGTTTCCGGCATGCCACCGATCAGCGACCCGGCCAGAACTCGGCGCTTGAATACCAGAGCGCCAGCCTCTACCGGTGGCTCTACCGGCTCCAGCAGGCCAACCAGTATGTGAGTGCCATCGTGCTTCAGGCAGTTGAGGTAAGGGTTCAGATCGTGCTGGACCGGAACCGTGTCCAGCATGAAATCAAAGGTTTCAGCGGCTGCGGCCATCTGATCTTCATCGGTGGAGATCACTACATGATCGGCACCCTGCTTTTTCGCTTCCGGAACCTTGCTCTCGGAGCGGGTGAAAATGGTCACCTCCGCGCCAAGTGCCCGGGCGAATTTAACACCCATGTGCCCGAGACCGCCCATGCCGATAACACCGACCTTGTGGCCCGCTTTGACGCCATAATGGCGCAGCGGCGAGTAGGTGGTGATGCCGGCGCAAAGCAGAGGCGCAGCGGCCTTGATGTCCAGCTTTTCCGGAATGCGAACGACAAACCGTTCGCTGACGGTAATGCGCTCGGAATAGCCGCCAAAGGTGATGGAGTGATCGTGGCGTTCCTGGCCGTTGTAGGTGGAGGTCATGCCTTCGCTGCAGTACTGCTCCAGACCTGCTTCACAAGCTGAGCAGGTACGGCAGGAATCCACCATGCAACCGACGCCGACGACATCGCCTACGTTAAAGCTTTTGACCTCGGGACCAACGGCCGTGACCCGCCCCACAATTTCGTGGCCGGGGACAACCGGATACTCGGTGATCCCCCAGTCGTTCTGTGCAAAATGAATGTCGGTATGGCAGACCCCGCAGTAGTCGATCTCGATCGCAACGTCATCGGGACGTGGATCCCGGCGGTCTATGGTATGAGGTGCCATGCCGGACGTTGGTGACTGTGCTGCAAATGCTTTGGTCGCTGTCATCACTTCGCCTCTGTTTCAGAATTGAGGGTAAGTTTACGAAACTGACCGTCAGAGCTATCACCGGCGACCATGTCGGTTTTTTCATTTGCACTCTGCAAGTGTGCCTCACAAATGAATGGCGCCTTCCATAAAGAAGGCTGCCTGGCCGGCAATGTCGACGCGATCCCCCTTTAACTCGCAGCGAAGTACACCGCCCCGGGCAGAAATCTGCCAAGCCTCAAGCTCGGTTTTGCCCAGTTGTTCGGACCAGTAAGGCACCAGCACGCTGTGAATGGAACCGGTGACCGGGTCCTCATCAATGCCGGCGCCAGGCGCGAAATAGCGGCTGACAAAATCGCAGTTGTTGCCAGGTGCGGTGATGATCAGCCC
Source organism: Marinobacter sp. DSM 26671 (assembly GCF_900112835.1). Lineage (NCBI taxonomy): Bacteria > Pseudomonadati > Pseudomonadota > Gammaproteobacteria > Pseudomonadales > Marinobacteraceae > Marinobacter > Marinobacter sp. DSM 26671. Next base: position 56,185 of record NZ_FONF01000007.1, read on the forward strand.
CTGGTTGCCCAGTTGCTTTAATTTGCGCAGATCCGGTTGCGCAGACCGCACAGCGTCTTCGTCCTTCAGGACCACCATGTAATTGGTGTCGTTTGGAACAAAAAACGCAGTATCAGGCGCGCTGTCCAGAGCTTCCCGAATCAGGGCCGGCGTGGGCTGTTCCTCGTAGGCCAGATTCGGGAAATCGAGTACCAGCCAGCCGTCGTCGGATTGCCGGACGGATAGCGGGCCGCTTTTGGAGCGTAAACGGATTTGCTCTCTGTCCCAGCCGAGTTTGTTGAAGATGATCCAGGCGCTGGCCAGGGTGGCATGGCCGCACAGTGGTACCTCTGTGCCCGGAGTAAACCAGCGGATATGGAAATCCGCGTCCTCGCCGGCCGGAAGAGGCACGAAAAAGGCTGTTTCGGAGAGGTTGTTCTCCGCGGCAAGCGAGAGCATGAGGTTATCTGGCAGCCACTGGTCCAGCGGCATGACCGCGGCCGGGTTGCCACCGAACACCTCGCTGGTGAACGCATCAACCTGATAGATGGGTAAAGTCACGGTCTCTTCTCCTATTTCAAAGCGCTGGCCTGTTTGGAAATATCATCTGATTTCGAGCCTATTGTAGGAAAAGATCTGACTGCCATAACAGATTCAGATAATCTGGTTTTGAACCGGTACAGAATGCATTTGGTGAGATCTGTACTGGTCATATCGGAAGCAATCTGTACTGCACCGAACAGCTCGGGTTCTGGTGCAATAGATCATTATCACGATGAAGCTTCGCAGGCGAGGGCGGGCAATGGGCATTCTCTACAACCAGGTCGCGGATCAGCTTCAGGGGCTGATTCATGAAGGCGTGTACCGGGACGGCGAACGGCTACCGGGCGTGCGACAGTTGAGCCGGCAGTTCGGGGTTAGCATCTCGACCATCCTCCAGGCACACCAGACGCTGGAGGCGCGGGGCTTCCTGCAGGCCCGGGAACGTAGCGGCTACTTCGTGCGGCTGCCGACTGTGGACGCCCCCGAGCCTGTTATGCGCCGACACCGAAGCCGTCCGGTTCCAGTCAGTGCAAGGGAGATGACCCTGGACCTGTGCGCGGACGAACAGAAGCGCATGGTACCGCTGGCTACGGCGATCCCCCACCCGGATTACCTGCCGCTCCGCCAGATCCAGCACAGCACGCTCTGGGCGGCACGCCGGGGTCTGGAAACCCTGGACTATGCCTTTCCCGGCAAGGAATCGTTCCGCCGGCAGATCGCCCAGCGGATGGCGACCCTCGGTGTGCCGGTGACGCCAGACGACGTACTTGCCACCAATGGCGCCCAGGAGGCGATCATACTGGCGCTGAGGGCGGTAACCCAGCCCGGAGATATTGTGGCCGTGGAATCGCCGTCTTTCCCCGGCATTCTTCAGGCTCTGGAAGTGGTCGGACTGAAGGTCATTGAAATTCCAACGCATCCTTCCGAGGGTCTGAGCCTTGAAGGCCTGCAACTGGCCCTGGAACAGTGGCCCCTCAAAGCCTGTGTGGTCGTGACCAATCACAGCAACCCCATGGGTGCGCAAATGTCCGACGAGCGCAAGAAGCAGCTGGTCTCCATGCTGGCGGCAGCGGCTGTTCCGCTGATCGAGGACGACATCTACGGCGACCTTCACCACACCGGGGACCGGCCGAAACCGGCCAAGGCCTTTGATCGGGCGGACAATGTGATTTATTGCAGTTCGTTTTCGAAGACTATTTCACCGGGCCTCCGGCTGGGCTGGATGGTGCCGGGGCGGCATATGGCCAGCGCCAGGCAGCACAAGTATTTCGTTAATCTGGCCACGTCATCGATTCCACAGATGGCGGTAGCGCATTTTCTGGAGCAGGGCGGCTATGATCGCTACCTCCGTTCAGCCCGGCAGCACTATCGCGATGCCACCGAACGGATGCGGACTGCTGTGGCCAGGGCCTTCCCGGAAGGTACGGCAGTGAGCCGTCCCCAGGGTGGGTTTGTGCTATGGGTCCAGTTGCCCGACGGCGTTTCCGGCACCGAGGTTTACCACAGGGCCAGGGCGGAGGATATCAACGTGGCGCCGGGGCTGATGTTCTCAACCGCCGACAAATACGACAATTGCCTGAGACTGAACAGCGCCAACCCCTGGAGTGAGCGCATCGAGCATGCCGTGGCCAGGCTGGGTGTGCTGGCGCACGACGTCCAGTCTGCGGCGCGTTAGTGCCGTTCAGGTTTTCTCGCCACGCATGTCCAGCGGATCGAGAAGGCCGGCGGCAATGGCGGTGCCGGTCACATCCGGCAAGCGATCGGCGCCCAGGCGTTTCATGACTCGTGCCCGGTAGAGATCAATCGTCTTGACACTGACATCCAGCTGTTCTGCGATTTCCCGGCTCGTGTAGCCCTGGGCCAGTGGCAGGAACACGTCCCGTTCACGGCGGGTGAGGGTGGCCAGCAGGGCTTCGGTTGCCTCATCACCCTGCAACTGTGGAGCGGACTGCTGATGTTCCTGCAGCGCCTGTTGGACGCTGTCCAGGAGCAGTTGTTCATTGAACGGCTTCTCGATGAAATCGAAGGCCCCGGACTTGAACGCCCTCACCACAATGGGAACGTCGGCGTGCCCGGAGACAAAGATGATCGGCAGGTCCAGCCCCCGCTTCTGAAGCTCCTCCTGAACGTTCAGGCCGCCCAGCCCGGGCATCCGCACATCCAGAACCACGCAGCCCGCTTTCTTGTTGCCAACCGCATCCAGGAATTTCCGGCCGTCGCTGTAGGCTTCCACGTTCAAGCCGACCGATTCCAGCAACCACTGGGTGGATTCCAGCATGCCGGCGTCGTCGTCAACCACATAAACGGTGGTGGCTTCCGGTGTCGCTTGATCACTCATCTGGCTGCATCTCCGTGTTCGGGGTTCTGTTCTTGTGGCCCGGGCCGGCCGGGAAACGGCAGATCAGGGAGAGTCCGCCCGTTGCTGCCGGCCTGGCGTCCAGGAAGCCTCCAAAGCCTTCGATAATCGAACGGCTCATCGAGAGCCCGAGGCCAAGCCCCTGGGGCTTGCTGGTATAGAACGGCTGGAACATCTGGCGAATGCCCTGCGCGTCGAGCCCCGGGCCTTCGTCGATGACCTCAATCAGGGTTTCGTTCTGATCGTTGATGCAGGTCGTTATGGCGATCTGCGAGTGTGGGCCCGGGTTGTCCTCACCGCGAGCCTCAACAGTGGCTTCGATACCGTTGCGGATCAGATTGATCAGCACCTGTTCCAGAAGCACCGGGTCGGCGGTGATGACGGGCGCACAACAGGCCAGATTCTCGCGGATCTGCACTTTGTTTTTCTCGGCCTCCCATTGGCAAAGACGGGCGACATTGCTGACGACTTCATTCAGTGCGATTGGTGCGGTCCGCTTCTGCCCCTTGCGCAGGAAGGCTCGCAAACGTTTGATGACCTCCGAGGCCCGGTTGGCATGGTGAACAATCTTCTGGAGGCCATCGTCCACTCGATCGAGGCATTCGGGATTGGTTCGGGCGCTTTTGAGATAGCGCTGGCTGGCGCTGGCAAAGTTCACGATGGTGGCCAATGGCTGGTTCATCTCGTGGGCAATGCTTGAGGCAAGCTCCCCCAGAGTGGCGAGCCTGGCGGTGTGGGCGAGTTCGTCGGCCAGCCTGCGGTTGTTCTCCTCGGACTCTACCCGGGCGGTGATATCCCGGGATACGCTGATGACTTCAATCACAGCGCCAGTGTAGGTTTCCCGAATGGCCCTGCTGGCAATCTCGAACCAGCGGCGGGAACCGTCCCGGTGAATAATCTCAAGGGTCATGGTGGCGTAGCCGTCGTCCCGTAGCTGGTTGCGGGTTTCAGCCAGCTTCTGAACCACCTGATCGCCCCGGAAAATTTCTTCCAGGGGCTTACCCCTCAGTTCTTCCGGCCAGTAGCCCAGCAGCCGCCAGGATGCGGGCGTGGCATCGATAAACCGTCCGTCCGGGGCATGGCGGGAAATGAGGTCGGTGGTGTTCTCGGTAATCAGCCGGTAAAGACGGTTGGAGCGGGTCGCTTCTTCCCGGTTGATGATTTCGTCTGTAGCGTCTCTGGCCCGCGCCAGAACCGTCGAGCTCCCGATATCGGGGACGAACGTCCACACCAGGAAACGCTCGGTGGTGTCTGCCGGAATTCTGGCTTCCACATTCTCGATCGACCGTTCCTGCTCCAGGGACGACTTCACAAGCGCCTGAACGTTGATCGGCAGCAGATGGAACAGCGAGGTCAGGTTGGCGTTCTGGCAAAGATGATGGCTGGCCAGGTTGCCCTCCAGAACGCTGCCTGTCGCATCCAGGATCAAACCGGGTTGCGGGTCGGCGTCATGCAAACTAAATACACTTGGAGTGGAAAAATCGTTCATGGCTTATCGTTATAGTAAATTAACTATAATACGTTGGTATAGTTTCTAGTGTTTTTGCTATCCAATACTATTCTGACCAGCCCGAAGTATAGCTAGTTTAGCGATATTCCTGAATACGCCATAAGAACAACAGTACTCAAGAGGACCACGCAATGACCTCGATATTTGATCAAGGCCTGGCGCCCGTCGACGCCAACTACGCCGTCCAATCCCCCGTTGATTTCATCGAACGGACCGCCACGGTTTACCCGGAGTATCCCGCCGTCATTCACGGGGCCATCCGTTACAACTGGGCGCAGACCTACGAACGTTGCCGCCGTCTGGCATCAGCCCTCAAAGGGCGCGGCATCGGACGCGGTGATACCGTTGCTGTCATGCTTCCGAATATTCCCGCAATGGTGGAAGCCCATTTCGGGGTGCCCATGATTGGCGCGGTGCTGAACACCCTGAACGTTCGCCTGGACGCTGAGGCTATCGCCTTCATGCTGGATCACGGTGAGGCCAAGGTTGTGATTGCCGACCGGGAGTTCGGTGAGGTGATCAGGGACGCCGTCAGCCGGCTGGACACCAAGCCGCTGGTGATCGATGTGGACGATCCAGAGTATGGCGAGGGTGTTCAGGTCAGCGATCTGGACTACGAGGCGTTCCTGCAGGAAGGGGATCCGGCATTCCAGTGGAGCTTCCCGGAGAACGAGTGGGATGCGATCTCTCTCAACTACACCTCCGGCACTACCGGCAATCCAAAAGGTGTGGTCTATCATCATCGTGGCGCCTACATCAATGCCATCGGCAACCAGACAGTCTGGTCCATGGACATGCATCCGGTGTACCTGTGGACCTTGCCGATGTTCCACTGCAACGGCTGGTGCTTCCCCTGGACTATCACCGCAATGGCAGGGACCCACGTCTGCCTGCGCCGGGTTGACCCTGAGAAGATCCTGCAGCTGATCCGCGATCATCAGGTTACCCATATGTGCGGCGCTCCGATTGTTCTCAACGCGCTGCTGAACGTGCCGGAATCCGCCAAGGCGGGTATCGATCACGAAGTGAAATCCATGACAGCCGGCGCGGCGCCCCCCGCTCAGGTCATTGGTGCCATCGAGGAAATGGGCATCCAGGTGACTCACGTTTACGGCCTGACCGAAGTCTATGGTCCGGTAACCGTTTGTGCCTGGAAATCCGAGTGGGATGAGCTGCCACTGCATGATCGTGCCCGGAAAAAGGCCCGTCAGGGCGTTCGCTATCACACCCTGGCAGGCACCATGGTCGGCGATCCGAACACCATGGAAGCGGTGCCGAAAGACGGCAAAACCATTGGTGAAATCTTCCTGCGCGGTAATACCGTGATGAAGGGTTACCTGAAAAACCCCAAGGCTACCGAAGAGGCTTTCCGGGGCGGATGGTTCCATACCGGTGACCTGGCGGTATGGCACGAAGACGGTTACATGGAGATCAAGGATCGCCTGAAGGACATCATCATTTCGGGCGGCGAGAACATCTCCACCATTGAGGTCGAGGATACCCTGTATCGTCACCCGGCTGTGCTTGAGGCGGCTGTGGTTGCCCGGCCTGACGAGAAGTGGGGCGAAACCCCCTGCGCCTTTGTGACCCTGAAGCCGGAAGCCGGTGATGTCAGCGAAGAAGACATCATCAACTTTTGCCGCGAGCATCTGGCCCGGTTCAAGGTACCGAAGACCATCGTCTTCTCGGAGCTGCCCAAAACCTCCACGGGTAAGATCCAGAAGTTCGTGCTGAGGGACCAGGCCAAAGAACTGGACTGATTCCCCGATCGGCTGCGCCGGCCCCGGCGCAGCCGAATTAAACCAGAAAAAACAACGCTGTCAGGCACACGCGCCGCGTGAGCCCGGAGACCTTTTTATGCAAATGTTTCACCGAAAGAACGGGGAAGAGCAGCCGTTCTGGCCGGCCGGTCCCTTCAAGGTTCGTCTGCCGTTCGTTCATTACCGCTGGGAGTTCGCGGAGATGGTGCAGGCTCTGATCATGTTCGTGGTCAGCCTGGCCATGATTCCCCTTCTTGAGAAATACCTGGGTGTGCCCTACGACGTGGCTCTGGCTTACGTGGTGATCTGTGGTATCGGTTTCATGCTGCCGGCACTGCTGGGTGTTCCCCTGGTTCCGGGCTGGATTACGCCGGGGATTCCTGTGGTTCTGCTGTTCCTGAGCGACTATGAGCCGGGCCCCGAGGCGATTCAGGCGCTGTTCGCGCTGCAGTTCCTGGTGTTCATTATCTTCCTGGTTCTGGGTATTACCCGCCTGGGCAGCAAACTGGTGGAGCTGATTCCCCGTTCCATGAAAGGCGGGATTATCATCGGTGCCGGTATCGCCGCCCTGATGGGTGAGATTGAGGCAGGCGGCCGTCTCGCCAACACGCCGATCTCCCTGATCATCGGTGGCCTGGTGTGCCTCTACCTGATGTTCTCGGTATCGTTCAAAGGTTTTGTGGAAAGCAATTCAATCGCCCGCAAGATTGCCAACTACGGCATGGTGCCGGGTATGGTGGTTGCGATCCTGGTTGGCTTTGCAACTGGCGAATACGAGGTGCCCAATGTGGAGTGGGGCATCACCAAACCCGCGTTTGATGAGCTGTGGAACTACCTGCCGTTCGCCGTCGGATTCCCGGATGCCAACGTCTTCCTGTACGCCATTCCCACGGCGGTGATCGCCTACGTGATTGCCTTCGGCGATATCGTGGTCGGCCAGTCATTGATGAACCGCGTTGATCATCTGCGCAAAGACGAAGATATCGATAACAGCATCGACCGGGTGCATCTGGTAACCGCTATCCGCAATGGTGGCCACGCGTTCTTCGCACCCTATCCGGGGCTGGCGGGCCCGATCTGGACGGCTGTCACTGCCACCATGGCCGAGCGCTACAAGTACGGTCGTAACGCCATGGACTCCATCTACAGTGGCGGCGGTACTTTCTGGATTACGGGTTTTATTGCGCTTTTCGTTCTGCCGCTGGTGAGCTTCTTCCAACCGGTGCTGCCGATTGCCCTGTCACTGACACTGCTGCTGACCGGCTATATCTGCCTGATGGTAGGCCTGGAGCAGCTGGAGAATAACACCGAGCGTGGCATCGCCGGCACTATGGGTGTGGTTCTCGCGGTATACGGTGCAGGTTGGGGCCTGGCCACCGGCGCCGTCCTCTATTTCCTGATTGAACGTACCAAATTGCTTGGCTTTACCGCCGACCCGGAAGCGCCGGGCGTACAAGCCGCAGAAGAGCACTAAACCAGCGCCTTCCGGCTCTGCACCGGAAGGCGCTGACCCCCTGTGTGTCCTTGGGAGGCTTCGTGCCTCCCTTTTTTCGTTGCGCGGCAGCTTCAATGACCGTGTTTACCCGCTCCAGCCGCACCGTGAACAGCTTCTACGTAATGGATGTAGTCAACATAGTCGGTCACGAAGTGGCGCCCTTCCTTGACACTCTGATCGGCGCTGGCCAACGAGTTGTGGGCCTGGTCATAGCGTTCCCGAATCCCGGTCTCTATTTTCCGGGTGATGTTTGCAATCAGCTGGTCAATCTCGCCGTTGCTTAGTGCAGCATCTGCCGCCTTCAGTCCGGGGTCGATGTTCCCTGCCGGCTTGATCCCGGTAAAGGGTGCACCCTCGGAGGCACGATGAACTTTTACCAGTGTTGCAAAGAGATGCTTGTCTGCAATTTTGCGTACCTTCTCGCCCTCGCCCCGGATGTCCCGGACATCGGCGAATACACGCCTGATTTCGGCCTCGTCCTCGGCGGGAACCCATTTCAGTAGTGGGGTAACATCACCGGCTTCGAGCGCTGCCCGGGCTTCGGTAATGACAGGGCCATCCAGCGCATCGCAATGGGCCTGGGCATTACCTGCCAGCATGAGCCCCAGGAGGACGGCAGCACTTGCGGTAAAGGTGGCTTTTCGTAGTTTGGTTTTCATGGACGTTTCCTCGCGTTTTGGTGATTGAGACAAGTTCCGGTTTCGGTGGAACCTGGGAACCAGCTTAGGGAAAACGCCCCGGCGAATCGTTCGCAAACGTGAAGTCAGACCTGGAAAGTGGTAGGCATAAAAGACATATAAACCAATGGGTTGGAGGTTCTTGTTTGCGGGCATCCAAAGTCGAACGCCATGGCTGGTCTCACGATGAGGGTTGGGTGCGGTTGTTGTCGTTGCGAGTGTGCATGCGACGGAAATCGCTGGGGGTCAGACCAGTGTTGTTTTTGAAAGCCGTATTGAAAACGGACTTGGAATTGAAGCCGGAATCGTACATCACCTGCAGGATGCTGGAAGTGTCCGAAGGATCGGCCAGTCGACGCTTCGCTTCCTGTACGCGGTAGCTACTGACAAATTCGAAGAAATTGCACCCGAACCCCTGGTTTATCGCTCGGGAGACCTCTCTGGGGTGGGCTCCGACTTTTTGAGCGAGCTGCTCCAGCGTAAGGTTCGAGTAAAGATAGGGTTTATCCTCTGCCATAAACTGTGCCAGTTTCTGTTTAAGGTGCTGATCAAATTCAGGAACTGTGGTGTCGTCCAGCAGCGCAGCCTGGTCGGCTGCCAGCCCCGTGAAAATTACCGGCTGTCGAAGCGCATTAACCATCAAAAAGTTGATAAACAGAAACCCGGTAACAGCGCCGGCCCCTGCCACCCAATCGGCGCCCGGTGCGCTTTTGAAGACATGGGCCGTCATGCAGTAGAACATACTGACTGTCCAGGCTATTGCGTAGCCAATCAGAAGTAGTCTTAACCATGAGAGCTGTTTGTTTTCGATACTTGAAAAGACCTGTCGCAGGCTGAGGCCGAAGCGGTTGATGGTGCGAATGGTGGCGTACAGGTACCCGAGGAAAACAGCGTGAATGGCAACAGCGAGCAGAGGCGAGGTCAACACGCCCGGATGATCGCGTTCGTTCAGAATGCGGAGTTTTTCGCCGGTTGGCTGCAAATAGTACTCGATCAGGAAAATGGCACCGACGACCCAGAACAGTAGGGTGTGAACGAGATGCTCCTTACGCAAGCGGAAATCCTGATACATCAGAGCCCGGGTGTATAAAAAGAGCGTGCCCGCCTGCAGTAGCCCGATAAGGGTGCCGAGGTACGCCAGATTGGGGTGTGCAAGCGCCAGTCCGCTGCTGTAGAGAAAAATCTCTCCAAGCCCGGCCGCGAAGAAAACCAGTGTCGCAACAAGAAGCTGGTTGCTTACCAGTCGATTATTGGGTGGAAGCAATAAGAATGTGGCCAGACTCAGCGCCTGAATAATACTGGTCAGCAGAATGAGGTCGGTCAAGGTCAGGTACACTGGCCAGAATCCCTGCCGGCATGGGTTACATTGATGTCTGCTTCGAAACCATCCGCCCGTCCGGTTGCCGGCGAGCGCAAATGCAGGGTCATACCAGCACCCGAAGCAATGGCATCGGCTATGGCGAGTCCCAGGCCGGAGCCGGCGGACTTGGTGTCGTAGCGGGAAAACCGGTTTCGCAGCAGGGTCAGTTGTTCTGGAGGCACGATGTCGCCTCCGTTGCAGACTCTCACGCTGCCATCGTCGGTCATGATTATGTCGACGGGCTGTTGCATGGAGCCGTGCTTCAGAGCGTTTTCGATCAGGTTGCGGGCCAGAATGGCAAAGGCATCCGGATCCAGGAAGGAGTTCACTTCATGGTCCGGCAAAGTCAGGCGAATCCGGCCAGGCGCCAGAGGTTCAAAGTCGCGGGTGATCATCGCGAGTATCGGCACAAGGTCATGCGGTTTTTGTGAAAGTGCGCCTCCGCCTTCGGCCTTGGCAAGTTCGAGCAGCTTGCCGGACAATGTGGACAGGCCATGCAGCGCCTCTTCGATCTCGGCCACATTCTCTCTCAGGCGGTTATCCTCAAGCTGTGTTTTCAACCGTTGCACTTTGGCCAGCGCCGTGGCCAGTGGGGTGCGCAATTCGTGAGCGCTGTTGGCGGTGAAACTCCGTTCTGCGTCAAGCGCGCGATTCAGCCGCTCCAGCAGCCGATTGACGGCAACCGCTGTTGGTTCGAACTCTTCAGGGAGCGCGTCTTTGTCCACGGGTGAGAGGTCGCTGGCTCCCCGGGCTTCGATCGAGTGCTGGAATTCGATCACCGGGCGCAGGGATAACCGGACAACCCACCAGATCCCGAACAGGCTGACCGGAATCAGGACAATCAGCGGCACCAATAGAGCCAGGCCAGCTTCCAGCGCGGCTTCGCGCCGGTGGGCCAGGGGTTCGGCGACTTCAATGTAGAGGGTGTCGTTGACCGCCGAAGCAACATAGATGCGATGGGTGGTGGTATTGGTGAAACCTTCGCGGGGCAGTTCCGCGAAGATATCGGGGTTGGCATCGTGGGACTGCAGCAGAAGGTTGCCCTGGCGATCCCTGACCACGTAGGTGAGGTACTCGTCATGCTCTTTCAGTGCAGGAGCGGTTTGATTGCCGGTAATGGTATCGCGATTCAGGATGTCGGTAACGGCCAGCGGCAAAATGCGTTGCGCAGTTTCCTCAAGGGCGCTGTCGAAGACTTCGTTCATTTCATGCTGCGCCACCAACCCGGACGCGGCAACGCCCAGCAGCCACAGGAGAGTGGCTCCCAGGGTGAGGCCAATGCCCAGGCGTTTTTGCAGGCTGCGGTTACGACTCATGGGTTTCCAGACGGTAGCCCATGCCCCGGACCGTTACGATGGCATCGCGCCCCAGCTTTTTTCGCATACGGCTGACATAGACTTCAATGGTGTTGCTCTCGATTTCCGCCCCGAAGGCATACAGCCGATCCTCCAGTTGCTGCCTTGAAAGCAGCATCCCGGGTCGCTGGATAAAGCCCTCAAACAAGGCCCACTCGCGGGCGGTCAGTTCCACCGGTTGACCATTGCGCTGGATGCGGTGATCGCGAAGATCCACCTCCAGGTTACCCACTTGGATCCGCGGATTCGGGTTGCCTCTGTAACGACGGGCGACGGCAGCCACACGGGCGGACAGTTCGGACAGATCAAAGGGTTTTATCAGGTAGTCGTCGGCACCGGCATTCAGTCCCTCAATGCGGTCAGATACCTGGTCCCGCGCCGTGAGAATAATCACCGGGGTGCTGTTTCCGCTGGCTCTGATGGTTTTCAGAAAATCCAGGCCATGGCCATCCGGGAGCATCAGGTCGAGAAGAATCAAATCGTAGGTGGTGGTTCGGAAGCCTGCTTCAGCAAACCTCAGTGACTCCACCCAGTCCACGGCATGGCCTTCCTCGGTGATCTGATCCCGCACGGCCTCGCCCAGGCCCACGGTATCTTCCACCAGCAATATCCGCATAGCTCACCTCTGATGCAATTTCCGACGAAGATACTACAGCCAGAACCTGACGGCAGCCTGAAAAGTCAAGGATCGGCCCTGTTTTCTGATCCGCTTCAGCTGGCTGTCAGGTTCCGGCGCTAGCCTGATCGTGACGATTCCCGGAACTGATCAGAGGAGACACCATGATCCGGCTGATATTACCTTTCATTCTTGTGGTTACCGGCCTGTGGGCATGGAGCCTGACAACATCGGGCGGGGCCTGGTCCGTCTATGATCAGGGCCTCTTGCTCAGCGGCTGGTTATCCATCGCCTTACTGTCCCTGACCATGATGCTGGCCCTACGCCCGGCCTGGCTTGAACGACCCATGGGTGGGCTGGACAAGATCTACCGAACCCATAAATGGGCGGGCATTCTTGCGGTGACCTTCGCGGCGGCTCACTGGTTGATCGAGATGGGGGACGATGTCATCGAATCAATCTTCGGTGGAGCCAGTCGACTCGAAGACCAGCACGATTCGGGGTTGGTCGAAGCCATGCGAGATGCGGCAGAAGAGGTGGGCGAGTTTGCCATTTACCTGTTGTTCGCCATGTTGCTGATTACCCTGTTGCGTAAGTTCCCCTATCGGTACTGGCGGTATCTGCACCGGGCAATGCCTGCGCTTTACCTGCTGCTCGCGTTCCATGCTGCCTGGCTGGCCCCGCTCGACTGGTGGCAGCAGCCTATCGGTTGGCTGATGGCAGCCCTGTTATCAGGTGGCAGCCTTGCCAGCGTGCTTTCACTGGCCGGAAGAGTCGGTCGGCATCGTCAGGTGCAGGGCACTATCTCAGCCATCGATACCCCGGAACCGAATATCACCGAGGTGACTTTGGACCTGGGCCAGGCCTGGCGGGGGCATCGGCCCGGGCAGTTTGCCCTGGTGACGTTCAACAAGCTGGAAGGCTCTCATCCCTTCACCATTGCCAGTGCCGATGGTGGTGATGGCCGCGTCACTTTTCTGATCAAGTCTCTTGGCGACTTCACCCGCAACCTTGCCCATAAGATCAGGGTGGGTCAGCCGGTGACCGTGGAAGGTCCCTACGGTTGCTTCGATTTCAACCGAAGAAATCGCAAGGCCCACCAGATCTGGATTGCCGGCGGTATTGGTGTCACGCCGTTTCTCGCCTGGCTCGAAGCGGCGAGTGCCGCCAACCAGCCCGAACCCGAAGCGGATTTGCATTACTGCACCCGCAACGCGGGCCAGGACCCGGTGGTAGAGCGGCTTCAGGCCCTTTGCCAGGACTTTCCGGGCATCAAGCTGCAGATTCACGACAGCAGCATGGGGGAGAGCCTTTCGGCAGAAGCCTTGTCTGCCAGTAAGTCCTCGGGTGCCAGGGCCGAAGTCTGGTTCTGTGGCCCGGCAGGACTGGGGCAGACCCTGGAGCGGGGATTGCGGGCGGCACCGTTGCGTTTGTCACGCTTCCATAAGGAAGCCTTCCAGTTCCGTTAATCATTTCCGGGGCGTTCAGGCCAGTGTCAGGTCTGCGCCCCAGAATAGATGGTGTGGACTCAACAGGAGACATCCGATGAAAACCAAACCTGTGATTATCAGCCTCGCGCTACTGTGCCTCAGTGCGCCGGTGCTGGCGGACGATGATTGTGATGACCCGATGACTGACTGGCAGCCACGGGAGCAGTTGCGTCAGAAACTGGAGTCAGAAGGCTGGACGGTTTACCGCATCAAGGTGGATGACGGTTGTTATGAAGTGAAGGGTATGGCCCCGGAAGGTTTTAGTGCTGAGGCATCGTTTGCACCGGCTACTTTCGAGCTGATGGATCTGGAGCGGGAAGACGATGACGACGAAGACGAAGACGATAACAGAGATGACCGAGGTGACGGCCAGGCCCGGGACAAGGCTCGGGCCGATCGTCCGGTTCCCCGTAATGGCATCGTCAAGGGGCGCCCGACAGTGACCGTGGAATAACCCCCCATTGTTTTACCCGCTGTTTCTGTAATTCAACGTGATACCGGAAGTACGGTATGGAGAGGTACGGTATGAAAAAGATTCTTCTTGCTCTGGGCCTGGCTGTCTCAGTCGCCTTGCCCGCTCTTGCTCAGGCTCGTGAAGTGACCTTCACAACCGAGTTACTCGACTACGGCGGAGATGGCGCCTACATGGCCCTCTACCTGACGGATGCGTCCGGTGCGTATCAGGGAACTCTCTGGGTTGCCGGCAAAAAGTCCAAGTACTACAAGCATCTGAGCGGCTGGGCCCGTGGCAGCAGGCTGGACCCCGCAGAATACGACGGGCTGACGGGCGCCAGCATCACCAGCGGCCGAACCCTGAAAATCACCCTAGATCTTGATGACACGCTGATTGACAGCGGCCACGAAGTCCTGGTCGACACCGCGGTTGAGGATATGCGGGACAACCGGGCCGATGTGTCGGTACCGCTGACCACCGAGGGCGCGGGCAAGCCGGTCTCCGGGCGGGGTTACGTTCGCTCGTTCCGCTACGATTTTTAATGGTTAGCCAGGAGCAAGTTTGATGTTGCGTAAATTGCACGGTCTGCCCGGTCTGTTTGCGGTGGTGTTTCTGGTGACACTTGCTGTTACCGGTTCAATCCTGGCCCTCGCGCCGGCGTTAGACCGGGCCGGCGCAGTGGTTCCGCCTGCCGGTGAGGCCAGCGTTGCCCAGCTGGCAGGACGGGTGGTGGCAAACTACCCGGGTACTGAACAGATTGTGCGTGACCTCTCCGGCCAGGTGGTCGTTTACTACAGCCGGGATGGCCAGGCCGGGGCGGATCTGGTCAACCCGGTGACCGGCGAGCGTCTGGGAGCCTACCAGCCATCGGCGTTCTTTGTATGGATCAGGGACCTGCACCGTTCGTTCCTGCTGGATACACCAGGGCGGATGGTAGCGGGCATCTCGGCCGCGTTGATGTTGTTTGTCTGCCTATCGGGCATGGTATTGCTGGCCCGTCGGAGCGGTGGCTGGAGAGCATTGATGCGGCCGTTGGCCGGCACCGGCAGCAAACGGGTTCACGCCGAAATGGCCCGGCTGGCGGTTTTGGGGCTGTTGCTGTCGGCACTGACCGGCAGCTTCATGTCAGCCCAGCGATTTGGCCTGATACCCGAGGCCTCCGATCTGGGGCCAGGTTTCCCGGCAGAGGTTTCCGGGGGCCAACCCCGTCCCGTGGATCGGCTTCAGGCGCTCTCACAGGTTGATCTTAACGATCTCCGGGAACTCGTGTTTCCCTATCCGGATGACCCTCAGGATGTGTACTCCCTGACCACCACTGGGGGCTCCGGGTTCGTTGATCAGGCTACCGGCGAGCTGCTGCAGTTCCAGCCCCGGTCCACCGGCAGCGTGGTCCAGCAATGGATCATGAGGTTGCATACCGGTGAGGGCCTCTGGTGGCTGGGCCTGATCCTCGGTGTGGCCGCGCTGGCCGTGCCGGCACTGTCGGTGACCGGAACGATCATCTGGTGGCAGCGGCGCCGGTTGTCGTTACAGACCCAGGACAATGCCGCTGCCGCCGAGGCCGACGTGATTGTTCTTGTGGGGTCGGAGGCCGGTGCTACTTGGGGCTTTGCCCGGGCATTGAAGGCGGGCCTGACCAAGGCGGGATATCGGGTACATTGCGCGGAGATGAATGCACTGGCGCATTCCTATCCAAGGGCCGGCATGCTGTTCGTGCTGACCTCCACCTATGGTGATGGTGATGCGCCGGGCTCTGCCGGGCGATTCATGGACCGACTCCGCGACTTCAGGGCCGGAAGCGCGCTGAAATATGCCGTACTGGGGTTTGGTGACCGTCAGTTCCCGAACTTCTGCCGGTTTGCTCTGGAGGTCGATGAAGCGCTCGCCGGCAAGGGGCTGAGCCGGATACAGCCCGTTGAACTGATTGACCGCTGCTCCGCTGCCCGGTTCAGCGAGTGGGGTGACCGGCTTGGCACTGCGATCGGGGCTCAGCTTTCCCTGAGCCATGATCCGGTCCCACCGCGCACCTTCCGGCTGGAGCTTGCAGGACGTGTGGATTACGGGCTCGCAGTGCAGGCACCGACCAGCATACTGCGCTTCCGGCTGGCAGACGCGGGGCAGAGATGGCGGTGCTGGTTTTCCCGGTCTGGCCGCAATAGCCTGCCAGTGTTCGAGGCGGGTGACCTGCTTGGCATCCTGCCGCCACAGGAGGGGCAGGATGCGCGGTTTTACTCATTGGCTTCGTCGGCCAGTGACGGTGTGTTTGAGATCTGCGTTCGCAAACAGCCCGGTGGCCTTTGCTCCGGTTACCTGCATGGCCTGAAACCGGGTGACAGTATTGAGGCCTTCATTCGCCAGAATCCGGGGTTTCGCCCGGCCACTGGCACAGTGCCCGTCATTCTGATTGGTGCCGGTGCGGGGATCGGCCCGCTGACGGGATTTATCCGGAAAAACACCGCCCGTAACCCCATGTACCTGTACTGGGGCGGGCGAAGTGCGAATTCGGACTTTCTCTATCAACCGGAACTGGGACACTACCTTGAGGATCGCCGGCTAACGGGGCTGAGTACCGCGTTCTCAAGATCCGATGAAAGGGCCTACGTGCAGGACAGGCTCCGGCAGGATCAGACCGCCTTGCAGCAGATGATTGATACCGGTGCCCAGGTTCTGGTGTGTGGCGGCAGGGACATGGCCGCCGGGGTGAAACAGGTTTTCGAGGAGATTCTCAGGCCCTTGCGCATGGATGTGGATCAATTGAGAGCGGAAGGCCGGTATCTGGAGGATGTTTATTGAGTGGGGGATTCTGCCTGAAGACAAAGAGCTGACAGGTGTGTGACAGCTTGTCATATTGTGACAAGTTGTCTGATTTGCTCTAGGACAGCCTTCCTGTTTGAAGTCAGGCAGAGTTACACTCACAGATCTGGTCAAAGAACATCCGTGGTGAAAAACACATAGAACAAAATGCCGATGACAGGAGGCCGCCATGACCATCAGCTCCACGCCAGAGGGGGTGTCTGTTGAGCCGAGACACATGCGGTTCGATGTGAGTGAAGATCTGAAAACGCTCTGGCACGGCAACGATGCCTTCCGGACCGCGTTTTTCAATGCCCTTTCCCTGCAGTTCCCTGATGGCGAACAGCAATTCATTAATGCCGTGCGACTCTATCGGGACCAGATTGAGGATCCCAAGCTGAAAGCGGAAATTCGCGGCTTTATAGGCCAGGAGGCGCTGCACAGCCGGGAGCACAAGAGCTACAACGAAGCTCTGAAGGCGCGGGGCTATGATATCGATGCCCTCGACCGGCGGTTCGAGAAGCATATGGCGTGGGTTGGCAAACTTCCGCCGAGCCGGCAACTGGCGGGCACCTGCGGTGCCGAGCATTACACGGCGGTACTGGCCAACGCCATCCTGAGTCACCCCGAATGGATGGAAGGGGCTACCCCGGCCATGGCAAAGCTCTGGCGCTGGCACGCCATCGAGGAAACCGAACACAAATCCGTTGCCTTTGATGTTTACCGGGAATGTGTCGGCAACGAGCGGCTGCGCCGGATCGTCTTCCTGTTTGTGACCTGGAACTTCTTCAAGTACACCTTCCTGAACACCTGTAGCCTGCTGAAGGCCGATGGCAAACTCTGGAGCCTGCGCACCTGGGTTGGCGGGTTTAATTTTCTCTGGGGCAAGCCCGGAGTGCTCCGCAAGTGTCTGCCGGAATTCCTGGCGTATTTCCGTAAAGGCTTTCACCCCTGGCAGCAGGATAACCGCGAACTGCTCGAGCAGAATCTCCGTGAGCTGGATATGACATCGGCAGCACGATAGGGCCGGGTTGCTGAAATTCTGATCGCGGTGTGTAAAACTGTGCGGCACAAAGAATAACGACAATAAAGGGGGCTTCCGTTCGAGAAGCTACCCGGAGCTGGAGGCCCACCATGCGAGTTGGTTTGATCGTCGATTCTGCGTGCGACTTACCCTATGAGTTCAGCCGCAAGCACGACCTGTTCGTGCTGCCGGTAACCGCTGTAATCGATGGCCAGACCTACATAGACAAGCATGATCCGGTTCGGACCCAGGAGTTCTATCAGAGCGGCCTGTTGCAGAAAGGACATCAGG
The DNA here is from genome assembly GCF_900112835.1 of Marinobacter sp. DSM 26671. Taxonomy (NCBI): domain Bacteria; kingdom Pseudomonadati; phylum Pseudomonadota; class Gammaproteobacteria; order Pseudomonadales; family Marinobacteraceae; genus Marinobacter; species Marinobacter sp. DSM 26671. The sequence continues at coordinate 73,888 of NZ_FONF01000007.1, forward strand.
CGGAAACCCGCGCCTTCACCGCAGAGCAGATACACGATCTGTTCATGGAGAAGATCGTCACCCAGTTCGATATTGCTATCTGCGAGACGGTCACGAAATCCCGAAGCCTGATTTTCCAGAATGCCACCGAGGCTATGAACAGTGTCCTGGCGAATTACGAAGGTGCGCGGGAAGCCGCCGGTCGTGATGGCCGGTTCTTTATGCGTGTGATCGACAGTAAACAGATTTTTGCCGGCCAGGGCCTGCTGGCAGCCCACACGCTCAAGCTGATCGGCCAGAATGTGTCCAAGAATGCCCTGCGCCATGAGGTGGAAACCTTCAGCGACAAGATCTACACCTGCGTCATTCCGAGGGATCTGCACTACATCCGTGAACGGGCACGGCGGCGTGGCGACAAGAGTGTATCGGCGCTGGTTGCCTTCCTGGGCAAAGCACTGAACATTACGCCGGTTATCTTCGGGCAAGGGGCCGAGGGCCAGCCCGCGGCCAAAACCCGGAGTTTCGACGTGGCCGTGGAAAAGGTGATGAACTATGCCGCTGCCCGTGTCGAAGCCGGGCTTCTGACACCCTATGTAAGCCTGTCCTGTGGTCTTACCTGGACGGAGATCGAGGATTTGCCCGGGCTCAACCGACTGCGCGATGCTTGCGAACGCAATGGTGTGGAACTGCTGCTCTCCCAGATGGGGATTACCAGCAGCATCTACGTTGGCCCCGGCAGTCTTTGCCTCGCACTTGCTGCGGAACCCCACACCTTCAACGATTTTCAGTAACTCCTTCTCAGAGTGCGTGACTGAATCATACTGGCCCGGCCGCGCCTCTCCACCTGTAGTTTTGGCAAACCTGCCAGCGTTTCGTTCGTGTTAGCCTCTGGCCTGTGTGTTTCATTTCTTCAACAGGACAACTGACGCCATGACCAAAGGCAAAACGGATCTCGCCAACCAACTGCTTGAGCAGCATGTGAAACATGAGCTGGCTTCGCTAAAGGGCGCAAAGCTGCGCAAGTTCCTGGAGCAGGAGCTCGATGAGCTCTGGCATTATGCCGGCGAGATAACCCTTGGCCGGATAACCTCGGAAGAGCAGGTGATGGGCGTTATCCAGCGTATCGTTATGGACATGGAACTGGATGCAGGCATTCCGGAACTGGCTGCGGAGATGGCCACCGAGGTGCTCAATGCCGATGTGCAGTCAAAGACCACCCTGGGCGAGATCATCACCCGCGAACAGGCCACCGGCTTTCTGGAAGAGGCTCTGGAGCTCCGGCAGCAGCGGGAGCGGGTGATCAGCGAAATCATGGCGCACCCGGTTTATCAGGAGCTGGTGTCCAATGTGGTTTACCACGGTCTGGTGAACTACCTCTATGAGGATAACCTGATCGCCAAATCCGTACCGGGCGTTGGTTCAATGATGAAGTTCGGCAAGCGCATGGCCAACCGGGCGGTGCCGGGACTGGATGAAACCCTGGAGCGGCGTCTGAAGGCCTGGCTGTCGGACAGCCTGCCCGGACTGATCAGCCGCAGTGAGCAGTTCCTGCATAGTGCCCTGTCTGACGACGAGCTCCGGGACAGTGTCATGGCGGCCTGGGTGTCGCTGGAAGACCGTACCATTGCCGAGCTGCATGAAGGTCTTGGCGACGTGGAACTGCAGGAGTTTGTGGTGCTGGGGTATGAGTTCTGGCTGCAGTTCCGCAAGACCGGATACTTCGAGAACTGTGCCCGGGCGGTGGTTTCCCACCTGTTCGTAAAATATGGCGAACGCCCGCTGACTGACTTGCTAGGCGACATGGGGGTCAGCCGTGAAGTCGTCATGGCGGAGATTGATGCCTACGCAATTCCGGTTATAGACGTATTGCGCGAAGAGGGCTATGTTGAGGCCCTGATTCGCCGGCGGCTTGCGCCATTTTACAAGTCCGCCGCTGCGCGCAAGATTCTCCAGCAGGAAGCCTGACTTCCCGGATTGTGTTGTTCGGGCTCCTCTGGAACGTTTCGTTCAAGAGTTTATGAGGGAATGGTTTTGATCTCGGATCTGTTCTGGGCCTATCTCGTCGCCATTACCCTGCTCACCATTACACCGGGTGTTGATACCCTTCTGGTGATGCGCAATACCGGCCGGGGTGGTTTGCGGGATGGTTGTGTCACCAGCGTTGGCATCTGCAGCGGCCTGTTCATTCATGCCACGCTCTCGGCCCTCGGCATTTCCCTTCTGCTGGTGGAAACCGCCTGGGCCTTTTCCGCCCTGAAATGGGCCGGTGCCTGCTATTTGGTGTGGCTGGGCATCGGTTCATTGCGTCAGGCCCTTCGCCGTGGCGACGCCCCCGAGGTAAAAGAGGAAAAGGTTGCTCGCCGGAAGGTCACCATGGTGGCGTCGTTCCGTGAGGGGCTGTTATCCAACGTTCTGAATCCGAAAACGGCGCTGTTCTATATGGCCCTGCTACCCCAGTTTGTGGATCCCGTCGGTAACGCCTTTCAGCAGTCCCTGATGCTGGCCGGGGTGCATTTCCTGCTGGCCATGCTCTGGCAGTGCGGTCTGGCCTGGGTGGTGGTCACCTTCCGGAGTCTGGGTGTGAATGCGCGGATGAAGCGGATGCTGAACGGCCTGACCGGCGGGTTTTTCGTGGCCATGGGGGCCAAGCTCGCCAGTACCTGACCGTTTCTGATGCTCTTCGCACAAAGAAAAAGGGAAGCCGCAGCTTCCCTTTTTCCGTTTCAGCTCTGAAGTCTTACTTTTCCAGATACTGCAGCTTGTTCGGCTTGCCATCCCACTCTTCGGCGTCGGGCAGCGGGTCTTTCTTTTCAGTGATATTCGGCCATTTTGCGGCCAGATCAGCATTCAGCTCTACAAACTGGACCTGATCGGCGGGCAGCTCGTCTTCCGAGAAGATGGCTTCGGCAGGGCACTCGGGCTCACACAGGGCGCAGTCGATGCATTCGTCCGGGTCGATTACCAGAAAGTTTGGGCCTTCGTAGAAGCAGTCTACCGGGCAGACTTCCACGCAGTCCGTATATTTACACTTGATGCAGTTATCAGTAACGATAAACGCCATAGTCAGATCCCTGGTCCAGTGGTCGGTCAGTCTCATCAGGAGCGCCTTCGGGCGCCACCGTTATATTTTGGTGCGCGATATTGTAGGGAGCGACCCGCACAGCCGCAAGCATTGGGCTGCTATAACCTTATTACACAGATCAATTTTGCGCTATTTCTTCATCAGCGCCTTCAGTTCGTAGAGCTGGTTCATGGCATCGCGGGGTGTCAGCCCATCCAGATCCAGCTCTTTAAGCGCGTCTTCCACGGCACTGGGCTCCATGCTGGCGAACATATCGCCCTGGTAAACCGGTTCGCTGACCTGCGTTGCCGGTTTGGTGCGGGGTGTGTCTTTTTGCGGTTCGCCGCCCATGTCTGCCGGCGCCTTTGGAGAGGCAGAGCCTTCCAGATTGGAAAGCTGGGTTTTGGCATTTCGGATCACATCCTGGGGCACGCCGGCCAGCTTGGCTACCTGGAGCCCATAGCTCTGGCTCGCCGGGCCATCATGCACGTTGTGCAGGAATACGATGCTGTCATCGTGCTCGGTGGCTGTCAGATGCACGTTGACGGCATGCTGCAACTCATCGGCCAGATGGGTGAGCTCGAAATAGTGGGTGGCAAACAGGGTGTAGCAACGGATTTCCCGGGCCAGGTGCTCGGCGGTGGCCCAGGCCAGTGACAGGCCATCAAAGGTGCTGGTGCCCCGGCCCACCTCGTCCATCAGCACCAGGCTGTGCTCGGTGGCGTTGTGCAGGATGTTGGCGGTTTCGGTCATTTCCACCATGAAGGTGGACCGGCCGCCGGCGATGTCGTCGGAGGAGCCCATCCGGGTGAAAATCCGGTCCACGGGGCCGATCACTGCCCGGTTGGCGGGCACGAAACTGCCGGTGTAGGCGAGCAGCGCAATCAGCGCGGCCTGACGCATATAGGTGGATTTACCGCCCATGTTCGGGCCGGTTATCACCAGCATGCGGCGCTGGGTGTCCATTAGCAGATCGTTCGGTACGAAGGGCTCGTCCAGCAACTGTTCAACCACCGGATGGCGCCCTTCCTCAATGTCAAAACCCGGGGATTCGCTGAACTCCGGCGCGGAAAAGCGCAGAGAGGTGGCGCGCTCGGCAAAATTACTCAGCACATCCAGTTCTGCCAGTGCCTGCGCGGCATCCTGAAGTGGCGCAAGTTGCCCGGCGACGGTTTCCAGTACGTCATCGTAAAGGCCTTTCTCACGGGCCAGGGCCCGGCTCTTGGCACTCAGGGCCTTGTCCTCGAACTCCTTGAGTTCCGGCGTGATGAATCGCTCGGCGTTTTTCAGGGTCTGCCGGCGAATATAATCCACCGGCGCCTGATCGGACTGGGCCCGGCTTATTTCGATGTAGTAGCCGTGGACCCGGTTGTAACCTACTTTGAGGGTGCTGATACCGGTGCGATCCCGCTCCCGGGTTTCGACATCCAGCAGATACTGGCCGGCGTTTTCGCTGATGTTGCGCAGCTCGTCCAGCTCCTCGTCGAAGCCTTCCCGGATGACCCCGCCTTCACGGATCACGACCGGGGGATTGTCGATGATGGCGCGCTCCAGCAGATCCGCCAGTTCCGGGTATTCCCCAATGATGGTCGCCAGCCTGACGACGTGGTGGGAATTGACCGGTTTCAGGGTTTCCTGCAGGTCCGGCAGGGCCTGGAAGGCATCCCGAAGCCGCGCCAGGTCTCTTGGGCGGGCCGAACGAAGGGCGACCCGTGCGAGCACGCGCTCAATGTCGCCAACAGCTTTCAGCAGATCGTGCACCGGCTCATAGTGGAACCCGTCCAGCAGTGCCGATACCGCCTGCTGACGCTGGCGGACGATTTCCACATCCCGAAGCGGCCGATTCAGCCAGCGCCGGAGTTCCCGTCCACCCATGGATGTGGCGGTGCGGTCCATGACCCAGGCGAGGGTATACTGGTGGCCGCCCATGAGATTGGTGTCAATTTCCAGATTGCGACGGCTGGCCGCGTCCAGGATGACTGCTTCATCGCGCCGTTCGCGGGTCAGCTTGCGAATATGGGGCAGGGCGGTACGCTGGGTTTCCTTGGCATACTGCAGCAGGCAGCCCGCGGCACAGACGGCGAGATTGAGTTCCTCGCAGCCGAAACCTGTCAGGTCCCTGACCTGAAGCTGATGGGTAATAACCCTGCGGGCCGTATCGGATTCGAAGAGCCAGGGCCCCTGACGGCGTATTCCGGTGAAACCCTCCAGAACGTCCTCGTAGGGAAAATCCTCGCTGATCAGGATTTCCGCCGGACGCAGGCGCTGCAGTTCGCCCTGCAGGGCCTCCAGGTTTTCCAGCTCCGACACGGCAAAACGGCCGCTGGAAATATCGAGCGAGGCAAAACCGAACTGCTCCCGATGGTTATAGATAGCCACCAGTAGATTGTCCCGTCGATCCTCCAGGTAGGCGTCGTCGCTCAGGGTCCCCGGTGTGACGATCCTCACCACCTGTCGCTCAACCGGACCCTTGCTGGTGGCAGGATCTCCGATCTGTTCGCAGATGGCGATGGATTGACCTGCCCGAACCAGCCGGGCAATGTAGCCCTCAGAAGAGTGATAGGGGATGCCGGCCATGGGGATCGGATTGCCGCCAGATTGGCCCCGGGCGGTGAGGGTAATACCCATCAGCTCGGCCGCTTTCTTGGCATCTTCGTAGAACAGTTCGTAAAAGTCCCCCATGCGGTAAAAAACCAGTTCATTGGGGTGCTGGCCCTTGATCTTCAGGTACTGCTGCATCATTGGGGTGTGCTTGGAAAGATCGGTCTGAGCTGCTGACATGAACGGGTCCGGTAGCCTTGCTTTGGATGAAGGCGTGAATTGTAAGAAAATAACCGCCGTGATGAAACGAAGGAGGTCATTATGCTGGCCAGCGATCAGGAATTGGAAGAGGCAGGCAACCGCCTTGGTGAACGACTGCTGACAACCGGCCGTACCGTTGCGACGGCGGAGAGTTGCACCGGCGGCTGGGTTGCGAAGGTACTGACCGATCGTGCCGGTTCTTCGGCCTACGTGCTGGGTGGCCTGGTCACGTACAGCAATGAGGCCAAGCAGGGGCTTCTGGGCGTAACCCGGAAATCGCTGGATGAACACGGTGCGGTCAGCGAACCGGTGGTGCGGGAAATGGTTGCCGGTGCCCTGGTGGCGACAGATGCTGACGTTGCCGTGGCTATCAGTGGTGTTGCCGGGCCCGGCGGTGGCAGCGATGACAAGCCTGTGGGCACCGTCTGGTTTGCCTGGGGTAGCAGCCCGGCCTCCACCGTGGCCGTGGTAAAACACTTTGAGGGTGATCGTGATCAGGTCCGCAGGCAGGCCGTTCTCTTTGCCCTTCAAGGGGTTAACAATTTTGTGGACGAAGTCTGACGGCTTTCACATCCGGAGGGGTTGGTCTCCTCTGCGGGTTATGTTTTAATACTGTTCAAATATACAGGGAATGGGCTGTTCGAGCTGTACAGATTCCCGATTCACTATTTCGCTGCCAGCCTTTTCCTGAGGGTGGCGGCCCAGGCGACAGAGGGTTTGCACTGATGGAAGACAACCGCAAGAAAGCATTGAGCGCAGCACTTGGGCAGATTGAGCGCCAGTTCGGCAAGGGCGCCGTGATGAAAATGGGCGATCAGCCCCGCGAAGCCATTCCTGCGGTCTCCACCGGTTCCCTTGGCCTGGACGTTGCCCTGGGTATTGGCGGTCTTCCATATGGTCGAATTTGCGAAATCTACGGTCCGGAAAGTTCCGGTAAGACGACGCTCACCCTCCAGGTAATTGCCGAAGCACAAAAAGCCGGCAAAACCTGTGCATTCGTGGATGCCGAGCACGCGCTCGATCCGGTTTACGCCGAAAAGCTGGGCGTCAATGTGGACGACCTTCTGGTGTCCCAGCCGGATACCGGTGAGCAGGCCCTGGAAATTGCCGACATGCTGGTTCGTTCCAATGCGGTAGACGTGATCATCGTGGACTCCGTGGCGGCCCTGACCCCGAAAGCGGAAATCGAGGGTGAAATGGGCGACAGCCACGTGGGTCTGCAGGCGCGACTGATGTCCCAGGCGCTTCGCAAGCTGACCGGTAATGTCAAACACGCTAACTGCCTGATGATTTTCATCAACCAGATCCGTATGAAAATCGGGGTTATGTTTGGCTCGCCCGAAACCACCACCGGTGGTAACGCGCTGAAATTCTACTCCTCCGTTCGCCTTGATATCCGCCGCATTGGTGCCGTGAAAGATGGTGACGAAGTGGTCGGTAACGAGACCCGCGTGAAAGTGGTCAAGAACAAAGTATCGCCGCCGTTCAAGCAGGCTGAGTTCCAGATTATGTACGGTAAGGGCATTTACCACATGGCGGAAGTGCTGGATATGGGCGTCAAGGAAGGCTTTGTCGACAAGTCCGGAGCCTGGTACGCCTACAATGGCGACAAGATCGGTCAGGGCAAGGCCAACGCCTGCAAGTTCCTGGAAGAAAACATGGACATTGCCAACGAGATCGAAGCCAAGGTTCGGGACAAGTTGATGCCCAAGCCTGAACCGAAGAAAGACGCAAAAGAAGAGCCTTCAGAAGCCAACGGCGAGCTGCTCTAAGCTTGATGTAGGGAGGACGTATGGATGGCATGAAGAAACTTTTGATTGTTGCCCATGCGCCTTCCCCGAACACCCTCCGCCTACGAGAAGCTGTGGATGAGGGTGCCCGCCATGAAGATATCGAAAACGTTGAAGTAACCGTTCTGGCACCGTTGGATGCCGGTCCCGAAGACGTTCTTGCCTGCGACGCCATTATTCTGGGCACCACTGAGAATCTCGGGTATATGAGTGGTGCTTTAAAAGACTTCTTCGATCGCAGCTACTATCCCTGCCTCGAGAAAACCCAGGGGCTGCCTTTTGCCTATTACATTCGCGCCGGCCATGACGGCACGGGCACCAAGCGGGCAATAGAAAGCATTACTACCGGGCTACGCTGGAAGCTGGTCCAGGAGCCTTTGATCTGCCGGGGTGAATACCGGGAAGAGTTTGAAGATCAGTGTCGGGAGCTGGGGATGTATGTTGCGGCCAGCCTTGACGCCGGGCTGGTTTGATTCCGAAGGCCTGGCTCAGCTGGCAAACCGGTTGTAGAAGCCTTCAATCCGCGACAGGGCATTGTCGACAGTTCGTGAATAGCCCTTCTTGTCCAGGCAATAGCTGAACTGGACACTGACGCGATAGCCGGTCTGGAAGGGCTGGCATTCCACCACCCGGGCACAAACCCGCGATTCGCTGATGTACTTGCCGTCAAAATCCATGAACAGACGGGCGCCCGGCTCTACTGGTCGGGGGCATAGCACTGCCATTCCGTACCGGTTGAGGTCCAGGCAGGTAACCGGCGTGGGGTGTTTGCCACGACCAAGGAAGCTACGCTCCCGGAGCTGGACCTTCAGGCAGGAGGCGGGGTAACGATCCTTGATTCTGCGCTCTGCGGAATCATTGGTCATACGCTGGCGTCCGTTGCGTGCATTGTTTTTATGGTTGGGACATGAAGTGTAGTTCCGGAAAGGCTGGCTGAAAAATGAGCGGCGGCGGAATTGTGAACTGCCTAACAAAATCCCGCGCACTGTGCGCGACTCCAGAAATCTTCGTGCTGAACGCGACAGAGCCGACCGCAGAATCTACAATGACCGGCCAATGTGTTAACCGTTACAGGACCAAACCTTGAAGTCACTGCCTCTGCACCAGCTTTACAAAGCCTGTGTTCTGAAAGATCTGCCGTTCAAAACCACCAAGCAACTGGAGCCCCTGGCTGAAATCGTTGGCCAGAACCGTGCCCAGGAGGCTGTGCGTTTTGCTCTGGCAATGCCCCATGGCGGTTACAACGTCTATGCCGTTGGCCGTAATGGCCTGGGTAAGCGCACCATGATGCTGCGTTACCTCGAGCATCATGTGGATACGGATCAGCAGAGCCATGACTGGTGCTACGTGGCCAACTTCGAGGAGCCGCGCATTCCGAAGCTGTTGCAGCTCCCGGCCGGGAAGGGTACCCAGCTCAAACAGGATATGGAAAAGCTGATGAGTCGCCTGGTCAAGGTTATTCCCCAGACCTTTGACAGCGACAGCTTTCTTGAGCGCTCGGAACAGTTGAAAAACGAATACGGCAAAAAGCAGGAAGACGAGCTGGAGAAGGTGGCGGCCCAGGCCAAGCGCAAAAAAGTCAGCCTCACTGTGACAACCCCGGGCGGTTATCGGTTGGTGGCCATGAATGGCGACGAACCCCACACTGCGGAATCTTTCCAGGCTCTGACCGATGAGCAGCGCGACAAGTTCGAAGATGCCATCAACAAGCTTGAGAAAAAGCTCCGGCAGGCGCTTCGCAAACTGGCGGACTGGGAGCAGGAATACGCTGATAAACAGCAAGCCCTGAACCAGGAGACCCTCGAGAGTATCTCAGGTCATCAGATCGATGAGCTGATCGAGAAATACAAGGATCTGCCGGACGTGGTCGCCTTCTTTGAAGCGGTTCGGGCGGACCTGGTTGAAAATCTCGAGATTTTCCTCGATGACAACGAGGAACAGGCAGCGATTGCGTATGCGTCCCTCGACAAGAAGATGCCCCGCCGTTACCTCGTCAATGTTCTGGTGCATCAGAAAACCAACGAAGTGCCGATGGTTGTGGAGGATAACCCCACCTACCACAACCTGTTCGGTTACGTTGAGAACGTCACCTACAAGGGCACCGTGTTCACGGATTTCTCCCTGATTCGCCCGGGCAGCCTGCACAGGGCCAACGGCGGCTATCTGTTGATGGACGCCATCAAGGTTCTGGAGCAACCGTTCGTATGGGATGGCCTCAAGCGTGCGCTGCGTTCGAAGTCCATACAGATAAATTCCCTGGAACGGGAACTGACGCTGTCCGGAACCATCTCAATTGAACCGGAGTCGGTGCCCCTGGACGTCAAGATTGTTCTGTTCGGCGACCGTGAAACCTGGATGTTGCTGCAGGAGTACGATTCCGAATTCGCCGAGCTGTTTCGAGTCACGGCGGATTTCGAGAACGAAATGTACCGTTCCGATGACAGTCAGCTGCTATATGCCAAGTTTATCGCCAGCCTGGTGAGCGAGAAGAAGCTGCTGCACTGTTCGAACAAGGCGGTTGCCCGGGTGATTGAGCACAGTGCCCGTATGGCCGAGCATCAGGATCGACTGTCCCTGCATGCGGCCGATATTGCCAACCTGCTGCGGGAATCCGATTTCTGGGCCCGTCAGGCCGGTGCCAAGCTGATCCAGGACCTGCACGTTGAGCGCGCGCTGGAAAGCGCGAAATACCGCAGCAGCCGGATCCGGGATCAGTTTTATGATTCCATCCGTGACGGCACAACGCTCGTAACTACAAGTGGCACGTGTGTTGGCCAGGTTAATGCACTCTCGGTGCTGTCCACGGGTGGATTTGAGTTCGGTCTTTCCAACCGTGTCACCGCTACCTGCTATTATGGAGATGGCGCGGTCATGGATATTGAGCGAGATGTAAAGCTTGGTGGCAATCTGCACTCCAAGGGCGTGATGATCCTGAGCTCCTGGCTAGCCTCCCATTTTGCGGTCAACGATCCGATGCACCTGTCGGCCAGTCTGACCTTCGAGCAGAACTACGGTGAAGTGGACGGAGACAGTGCTTCTCTGGCAGAGCTGTGCGCGCTGATTTCGTCTCTTTCCGGTATACCGGTTCGGCAGGATCTTGCGATTACGGGGTCGGTCAACCAGTTTGGTGAGGTTCAGCCCATTGGCGGTGTCAACGAAAAAGTGGAAGGCTTTTTTACCACCTGCCAGCTCAAGGGTGGGCTTTCAGGCAGCCAGGGTGTCATTGTGCCATCCACCAATGTGCAGAACCTGATGCTTGACAGCGAAGTGGTGCAGGCAGTGCGCGGGGGGCAGTTTGCGGTTTACGCGGTCGCCCGTGTTGAAGAGGCCATCACGCTGCTGCTTGGAAAGCCTGCGGGCAAGGCCGATGACAAAGGCAGGTACCCGAAGCAGAGCGTTTTTGGCATTATCCAGCAACGGCTAGAAAAAATGCGGGAACACGAGCGCCAGGAACATGCCCGTGACGACCATAAAGACCCGTCAATTCACTGACCGGCGATCATAAGAAAACGGACAGGAGAGAACACACCCATGACTGATATCCAGCAAACCGTGTACGTTGTTGAGGACGATGAAGCAGTCCGCGATTCCCTGGAGCTGCTGCTGAAATCCGACGGCAAGCCGGTAAAGACCTATGAGAGTGCAACCGCTTTCCTGAAGGACTATTCCGACAAGATGGCAGGCTGCATTGTGCTGGATATTCGCATGCCGGGCATGGACGGTATGGAGCTCCAGAAAAAGCTCAATGAAAAACACTCTATATTGCCGATTATCTTTGTGACGGGTCACGGTGACGTCCCCATGGCCGTCGACGCCATGAAAGAGGGCGCTGTGGACTTCATTCAGAAGCCCTACCGTGAGGAGGCACTGCTGGAGAAAATTGAGGCAGCCCTCAAACAGGACCTTGAGCAGCGCAAGTCTCTGGACGAGAAGCGGGAGATCATTCGCCGCATCAAGAGCCTGACCCCCCGGGAACACGAGATCATGGATCGGATGATTGCTGGCCAGGCCAACAAGGTGATTGCCATTGAGCTGGAAATCAGCCAGCGCACGGTCGAGATCCACCGTTCCCGCGTTATGCACAAGATGGGGACCCATTCCCTGGCACATCTCGTTCGTATGGTCCTGTCCGTAAAGGACCTTATCGACGCAGGGTGATCCCGGCGGCATCATACGGTTACTTTTCTAACCGGCCCGACATTTATGACTGAAGCTGTCAGCGAGAACTCGGAGGTGACGGTTCTGCTCGTGGATGACAATCCGCAGAACCTCAAAGTCCTCTATGAGACCCTGAAAGACAAAGGTTACCGGCTACTCATTGCCAACGAGGGTGAAAAGGCCCTCGACCTTGCCCACCGCCATCAGCCCGAAGTGATTCTCCTCGATATCATGATGCCGGAGATGGACGGCTATGAAGTCTGCGAGCGCCTCAAGGCCGCCCCGCAGACGGCCGACTGTGCCGTCGTCTTTCTGTCTGCGCTGGACGACCTGCAGGCAAAGGTGAAGGGCTTTTCACTCGGCGGTGCCGACTACATCTCCAAGCCGTTCCAGTCCCAGGAAGTGATCGCTCGCGTGAAAACCCACGCCAGCGTTATTCGTCTTGAAAGAGAGTTGCAGGCCCGCAACCGGGAGCTGCAGAGTGACCAGGCCCGGATTCTGAACTCCATCAGCGAAGGCATCTACGGCCTCGATGAGAACGGCATTATTGAATTTGCCAATCCGGCGGCGGCATCAATTGTTGGCTGCCCGGTGGAAGAGTTGATTGGTCGTGATTTCTTCGAAACCCACTTCGCGACTGCCGGTGACAATCCGGACGGACTGCCGGTGAAGGCGACCTGTCAGCAGGGTGTGGCCGAGAACCAGCGGGATATCCGAATGCTAAGGGCCGACGGAACCGGATTTCCGGCGGAGTACCGCTCAACGCCGAAACTGGACTCTGACGAGCTCCACGGTGCTGTTGTTGTATTCCGGGATATCACCGCCGAACTGGACAATGAAAAGGCGCTGGAGGATGCCCGGCAACTGGTTCAGGAACAGCGCGATCAGCTTGCCCATACCTCGCGCCTGACCACCATGGGTGAAATGGCCGCCGGCGTTGCCCATGAGGTGAACCAGCCGCTGACCGCCATCACCAATTATGCCCGGGTCGCCAAGCGGATGATGGCAAAGGAAAGCCCTGATATGGGGCTGCTCCAGGAGACCCTCGACAAGATCGAGGCACAGTCCCACCGCGCCAGTGAAATCATCCGACGCATTCGTCGATTCATGAAAAAACCGGCGACGGGCAAGGAAGTACTGTCGGTGCCTGCGTTGCTGGAAGACACCCGGCAGTTTGCCGAGGTGGATATGCGTAATAACAAGGGCGCTATTGAGCTGTCCGTGCCTGAGGATATGCCTGAGGTTCTGGCCGATCCGGTTCAGGTACAGCAGGTCGCCCTGAATCTGATTCGCAACGCTCTGGAAGCGACCAGCAGTATTGATTCCAGCGCGCCGGTAGAAGTGAGTGCCAGTGTGCAGGGTGGCACCTGTGTTCGAATCCAGGTGCGGGATCACGGCATCGGCCTCTCGGAAGATGCCGAAGAGAAACTGTTCCTGCCGTTCTTCACGACCAAGGATGAAGGGATGGGGATTGGTCTTTCAACCTGCCGTTCCCTCATACAGGCGCAGGGTGGCGACATCGGTTTCGAGCGGCCGGAAGGCGGTGGTGCCTGTTTCTATTTCACGTTGCCCGTTGCCGGCGCCCAGGGTTCCCCCTGCGCACCGGATGGCAAGCCTGCCTAAAACCAGTCGACGCGCCCGGTCAGATGGGGCGCATCGCCTTTGGCATTCAGCACCTGGTAGTCCCACCCCGTTTCTCCGGTTTTCCAGTTCAGTTGGGCTGTACCAGGCAGAAACAGCGGTTTCTTGAACTGGCAGCTGATGCTGAGGGCACTGGCTTGCCAGCCTTCCTGTTGTTCCAGTAACGCCAGTGCGTGGGCTTTGGTCCACATACCGTGGGCGATTGCCCGTGGAAAGCCGAACGCTTTGGCGCTCAGGGCATGCATGTGGATCGGGTTGCTGTCGCCGGATACCCGGGCGTATTGCCGGCCAATCGATTCGGGCGCCTTGAAATTTTCGGTGTTTGGATAACGTTCCAGCTCTGGCGGTGTTTTTTTGCCGGACGACTTGCTCTCGCCATCCGGTTGTCGGAACAACGTCGTGCTCGCTTCTTCCCAGACCAGTTTGCCAGCCGAGCGAGCCTCGGTGATGAGATCAAACTCCACGCCCCGGTCACTTTTCACGGTATTCCCCAGTCGTACAGATAAATCCAGGTTCTCCCCGGTGCCGATCGGCCGGTGCTGGGTAATGGTGTTTCGCAGGTGCACCAGGCCAAGCAGCGGGAGGGGGAAGGCCTTCTCGGTGAGCAGTTTCAGGTGCAGTGGAAAAGCCAGCACATGGGGCCAGGTGACGGGCAGATGGCTACCTGCCGCGAAGCCACAGACCTGCTGGTAGCGCTTGAGGTTCTTGCCGGCAGTACTGACGCCAAGCAGGCTGGCGGCTAACTCCGGGATGCTGACGTCACCGCCGGTTTGCTTTTGTTTCGGCAGCAGTGTTCTGCCATACATGGGCAATAGGGCGGGTGGTGTCGTGTGGTAAACGAGGGTCTCTGGCATGGATGTTCTCCTTTATAGCCTCGACCGGAAATGCCGGCGCTGCCTGAGTAAAAGCGTAGTAGCAGAGGATATGCTTTTTTTTACATTTTGGTACAACTCGGCGTTCGTGGCCTGATATGCTCTAATATAAGACGATTGTCTAACAGGGTGCCTTTTCTGGGCCCTCTGGATCTGACAAACCTCTGGAGTGTGGCAAACCCTGCCAGATCAGGCATTGACCTGGCGAGCCCCGGCGACTGTCCGGCCGGCCAAAGTAGAAGTCAACAAATAAGAAAACGGGATCTTATGCAGGAACTTCGTGACGCGGGAGTGATGTTGCGCCTGATTTATGAGGCGATGAAAAAGAAGGGAATCGATACCAATGCGATTTTCAGCCGTCTGGGTGTGGATGAAAATTACGTTTATACCGAACAGCTTCGAACTCCCCACAGTGCGCAGATGTACTTCTGGCAGGCTGTTGAGGATGTTTCCGGCGATCCGGATGTTGGCCTGCATCTGGGACAGTTGCTGCCAGCGTATAAGGGGCAGGTGCTGGAATACCTCTTTCTGAGCAGCCCAACCTTCGGCGAGGGCCTGCGTCGGGCCCAGAACTATCAGCGTCTGCTGAGTGATGCTGCTAACACCGATTTCTTCATTGAGGGCGACGATGCCTGCATGGTTCTGGATGCAGCGTCTGATGATGTACGTCGTTTACGGCATTTCAATGAATGTTTCGTGCTGGGACTGATTACCTTTTTTCGCTCCATCACCGATGGCAACTTTTACCCGTCACGCATCGAGTTCGAGCATGAGCGTGCCGAGGGCCAGGATCATGTTCGCGAGGTGCTGGGGTGCGACGTCACCTTCGGTGCGCCGGAAAACCGGCTGTATTTCCCGGCCAAGCTGCTTTCCCATGCCTCGCCGCATGCCGAGCCGGAGCTGCTGGATCTGCACGAGCGGTTTGCCAGCGAACAGGTTGCCCGGTTGGAGAAGAAAGACATCGTTGGTCAGGTGGAGCGGATTGTCGCAGAGCTCCTCGATAGTGGAGAGGTCACCCTCGATGCCGTGGCCGAGCGGCTCGGCATCAAGCCGAGGACCCTGCGTACCCGGTTGACAGAGGCCGAGACCAGTTTCAATCAGGTACTCGCGGATTTTCGCTATCGCCTGGCCCGTCAGTTGCTGGCAACCACCGATGAATCCATTGATGAGATTGTCTACCTGACCGGCTTTTCTGAGCCCAGCACTTTTTATCGCGCATTCAAACGCTGGTCCGGAATGACACCTATCGAATACCGCAAAACCGCCCAGGGCAAGGACGCGATGGTCGATGCCATGTAACAGAACGCTTTTTCTGAAAATATTTAAGAAAAAGCGTTGACATAACAGGGCGCCTCTTTATAATGCGCCCTCGTTGTCACAGAGCAATCACACCCTTGATTGCCAAGCCTTTTCAAGGCAAGTTGTGATGACCCGCACGGAGCGGTAGTTCAGTTGGTTAGAATACCGGCCTGTCACGCCGGGGGTCGCGGGTTCGAGTCCCGTCCGCTCCGCCATTTTTTCCCTCGTTTTACCTTTCACGTTATCCGACTTCTCCAGTTGCATTACATTCAACGCCAAGCTTCATTGTCATCGTTCTGTCATTGAGAACTTCTAGGCTATTTCTGAAAATTCAGGAATCAGGAAGGCTGTGATGCGGGATTACGAAGAAGAGTTGATTGAAAACCAGTTCGAAGAATATGAAGACGATGATGGCTGGGACGACGCCATGGAGTTATAGGCAAGGGATGAAACCATCACCGATGTCACCCATGTCTGATCTGCTTTCGGTGCTCCCCGGGGCTTAGATTGAACCAGCGCCGGTAGGCCTTGTGGAAGGCCGCAGGATTGGCAAAACCCAGAAGCCAGGCAATCTCCGCCAGTGATGTCTCTGTCTCCCGAATATAATCCCGCGCTAACTGTTTTCGCGTTTCATCCACCAGTTCCCTGAATCCGGTTCCCTCGGCGGCCAGTTGTCTCTGGAGCGTCCATGGCGCAATCCCCAGTTTAACTGCAATGGTTTCCAGGCTGGGTGTCTCGCCCCGAAACAGGGGTGTGAGAAGGTTTTTTACGCGGTCGCCTGTGGTCCACCCCCGTCGTATCTGCTGCAGTTCCCGTTCGCAGAGATCCGAAAGCTTTTCATGCATGGCCGGCTGAGCCTGCTGGCTGGCGCTTTCCCAAATATCCTGACGAACGGTAAGGCTGTTGTTCGAAGCTCCAAACTGCACGGGGCAGCGGAACCAGCTCTCGAACAAATCATCCTGGCCGATTGATCGGTATTCGATAGTGACCTTCTCCAGAACGTCATAACGGCCCGTAACGGTCCTGAGAAACTGGGTCCACGCGGCAAGAACAGAATCCACCACGAAGTAGTTGAAGCCGTTATAGGGACGAATCGAGTAGAACTTTGCTTGCCGGGTTTCCGGTTGGACCGTTGGAACGCCACGGCTATTGCGGCTGGTTAGCAGAGCGTAGCGAATCAGCGTGGCGAGTGCCGCGCCAGCGGTGGCGGCGGTTTCTCCGGCCAGCCCTGCAATACCCGCGTCGACAGCGCGTGATAGCGCCCCCATTCTCAGCCCGAGAGCCGGGTTGCCGGTCTCGTTGATAGCGGCATGCCCCAGACGCATAAACCGCGGGATGCTGATGCGCGCTTCCGGTGATGTCAGGGTCTGGTGGTCAAGCTGGAAACGGGATGCCAGTTCTGCGCTGCTGGCGCCTTCGGCTTCGGCGGCCCGCAAAAGAGCCGACACATAGAGAACACTGATGTCTCCGAGTGAGTTTCGGTTTTTTGACGGGCTGGAGAGGTGGGCGTTCATTGAAGCCTTTGTCTGACATGTTATGCAAAGATAATAAAATGTTATCCCTGGATATTGTCGATGGCAAGATGCGCGGGTAGTTTAAGGCTCAACAATGAACGGAGCCCTGTCATTTACAGGCGTTCCGCCCAAGATCACGATGAGGAGAGCAAACATGACCGCGAGCACGACGCCAGGCGTTGCCAAGTACCCGAACCTGCTTGAGCCACTGGACCTTGGTTTTACCAAACTGCGTAACCGCACCCTGATGGGCTCCATGCACACCGGCCTGGAAGAGGCCAAAAATGGCTTCGAACGCCTTGCGGCATTCTATGCAGAGCGTGCCAGAGGCGGTGCCGGCCTGATCGTGACTGGCGGTATTGCTCCGAATGTGGAGGGGGGCGTTTTCCAGCACGCCGCCAAGATGACCACCGAAGAGGAAGTCGAGAAGCACAGGGTCATTACCGATGCGGTGCATGGAGCTGATGGCAAGATCTGCATGCAGATCCTCCACGCTGGCCGCTACGCCTATTCTCCGGAGCTGGTGGCACCCTCTGCCATTCAGGCGCCAATCAATCCGTTCAAGCCCCGGGAGCTGGATGAAGACGGCATCGAGAAGCAGATTCAGGACTATGCGGAGTGCGCCGCACTGGCACAAAGCGCCGGTTATGACGGCGTTGAAGTGATGGGGTCAGAGGGTTACTTCATTAACCAGTTCATTGTGTCTCACACCAACCATCGGACTGACCGTTGGGGTGGCAGTTACGAAAACCGCATTCGTCTGCCCATCGAAATCGTTCGCCGGGTTCGTGAACGAGTGGGCGAGAATTTTATCCTGATTTACCGCCTGTCCATGCTGGATCTGATTGAAGACGGCAGTACCTGGGAAGAGGTGGTGCATCTGGCCAAGGAAATCGAGAAGGCGGGTGCAACCATCATCAATACGGGTATTGGCTGGCATGAGGCCCGCGTACCTACCATTGCCACCTCAGTTCCCCGGGGCGCATTTACCAAGGTGACCGCGCGCTTGAAAGGTGAAGTGAGCATTCCTCTGGTCACCACCAACCGGATTAACATGCCGGACGTCGCCGAGAAGATTCTGGCCGAGGGCGATGCCGATATGGTGTCCATGGCCCGGCCGTTCCTCGCAGACGCCGATCTGGTTCTGAAGGCGGCGGAAGATCGCGCGGAGGAGATCAACACTTGCATCGGCTGTAATCAGGCCTGCCTTGATCACACCTTCAGTGGCAAGCTGACGTCCTGCCTGGTCAATCCCCGCGCCTGTCATGAAACCGAGCTGACCTACGTGAAGACCGCGAAGCCCAAATCCATCGCGGTGGTTGGTGCCGGCCCGGCAGGACTGGCTTTTGCTTCCGTGGCGGCAGAGCGTGGCCATAAGGTGACACTGTTTGACGCCGGCAGTGAGATTGGTGGCCAGTTCAACGTTGCCAAGCTGATTCCGGGCAAGGAAGAGTTTTACGAGACGTTGCGTTACTTCCGGGTGATGCTCGACAAGCATCAGGTCGATGTACGCCTGAACACCCGGGTAAGCGCTGACGACCTGAAAGCCGGTGGCTTTGACGAAGTGATTCTGGCCACGGGCGTAAAGCCGCGTACGCCGGAAATCGAGGGTATCGATCATCCCAAAGTGATCGGTTATCTGGACGCGCTGCTGGAGCGCAAGCCGGTTGGCCAGAAAGTGGCCGTGATCGGCGCCGGCGGTATCGGTTTCGATGTCTCCGAGTTTATCGTCCACAAGGGCACGTCAGCTGCTTTGGATACCGATCACTTCATGCGTGAGTGGGGTGTGGATCTCAGTGTCGAGCATCGTGGTGGCATCCAGGGCGTTGAGCCCCAGGTACCGGAGCCGGCCCGGGAAGTCTACCTGCTTCAGCGCAAGGCCTCGAAAGTGGGCAAAAACCTGGGCAAGACCACCGGCTGGATTCACCGGACTTCCCTGAAAAACCGTCAGGTTCAGATGGTGCCCGGTGTGACCTATCGTAAAATCGATGATGAGGGGCTGCATATAACGGTCACGCCGAAAGGTGCAGAGCAGGGCGAAGATCGTGTGCTGCCCGTGGATACCATTATCGTCTGCGCGGGCCAGGAGCCGCTGCGCGAACTGCAAAGCGAGCTTGAGGCAGCGGGCCTGCCAGTTCACCTGATTGGTGGCTCGGATGTGGCGGCTGAACTCGATGCCAAGCGAGCGATCAACCAGGGCAGTCGCCTGGCAGCAGAGCTTTAAGCGCAAACGCGATCACAAATCGTTGCACTTTTTCCCTGTGCAGAAACGATTGTCTGGCTAGACTAATAGCTTTGAGTCTGTCAGCTTGCGTCTTCGCCCCGGCTCCGGGAGGCTGGGGTTGAAGAGGCCGGCACTACGATCGGATGGAACATCTCTCAGTGTTCTGTCGTGTGGTGTCGAGTCGTTGAACTTTGGAGAACGTGCAATGGTGTCTGCCGACCAGGCAACCGATGGTTATTCGGCGGTATTTTTTGTGGAAGGAAGCCAGGTGGCTCGCGAAATGCGGGCCACGGAATTCGGCGCTTTCCTGGATGGCTATGTTGGGCTGTCCGATCTTGCCGAAACCGATGTCAGGGCTGTTCTGGTTGAGTTGAGTCCCGATCTTCGGGTTCAGGCACTCGTGTTTTTCCGAATCTGGTTTGATGAGGAGGGCAGGGCAGACAGTCACTGGAACCTGCCGATTGAAGAGCTCGCCAGGCAAGGCGCCAAGGGGCCGGACATGGGCGGTGGTCCGATCCGGCTGGTTTGCCGAAGCCAATGCCCCGATCCCAAGTTCAAGGAGGATCTTTGGGACCCGGACATGACCCCGGGTAATAATCATTTCCAGGCCATTCGCAAGGCAGTAGAGGCCAATAGCCTTAAATTCCGTAAAGTTGAGCCGGTACAGGAAGAGAATATTCCGGTTCTGAGTGAGCAGGCAGAAGATTCTTCGGAGCGCGAAGAGGCCGCAGCCGCCGCCGACCGTTCCCGCCTGGCGCAGTTGATTCGTGAGCAACGTCTGCGGATCAAGACCCTCCAGAGTGTTCACCGCGACGCGCTTTCGGATATCCAGCGAGAGCACCGGCTGGAGGTCCAGGGGTTACGCAGTGATATTGCGGATCTCGAGCAGAAATACGAACGCCAGCGCCTCAGTAATGAGCAGCTCAAGAAGCGACTTTCCGAAAGAAACGAGCAGTACCTCGCCATGCAGGAGCAGATGGCCGCGGTAGGTGAGGAGAAACAGCGGGAGGATTCAAACGCGGGTGCCGAGCTCCTGCTCCTCAGGGAGCAGCTGGAGCGGCGTCAGCGTGAACTGGAGCTGAGAGACGAGAAGATTGTCGCTCTCGAGGAAGAAAACCACGAGCTTAGAAACCGCGAACCTCCGGAAGACTCCATCATGGACCATCTGCAGCGCCAGACGGTGTTCCTGGTGGCCTACCAGCCAGGCGTCGGTCACGTAACGCTGCCCTTCAAGGACATTGAGACCTACTTCAGCAACCCCACCGCCTACGCCGCGGAACGCTGCGGCATGAATGAGCCCGCCTATCGTGAATGGCTGGATCACTATGAAAATCCTGTGTGCACCCACAAGGGCAACGATGGCAAACCCTGTGGTGAGCCGATCCTGCGGGTAAGCCAGCCCTCGGAATTCCGCCCGGGCGTTGACGATCGGTGTGAGAAACACCAGGCCTGAGGTTTGAACTTTTTCAGTATCGGGGTGACTTTCGTTAAACTGTACGCCAGATTGTCACCGGGGTAACGGTTTCGTTGGTCCCCGCCGCATCCCGACATCACAGGAAACTTCATGGATCAGTTCAGGAACATTGGTGTAATTGGCCGAATGGGCAGTGTGAAAGTGGTTGAATCACTGCGCCAGCTCAAACAGTACCTGATCACCAACAATTACCACGTCATTCTTGAAGAAGACACAGCCAGCATGCTGCCAGGGCATGGCCTGCAGGTGGCCAGCAAAAAGCTTCTGGGCGAAATCTGTGATCTGGTCATCGTGGTTGGCGGGGATGGCAGCCTTCTGGGCGCCGCCCGGGAGCTGGCCAAGTCCAAGATTCCCCTGCTTGGGGTGAACCGTGGGCGGTTGGGCTTCCTGACTGACATTTCGCCGTCCGATCTTGAGGAACGCCTGGGCAAGGTTCTGGAAGGCGAGTACATGGAGGAGACGCGGTTCCTGCTGGATGGCAATGTTGAGCGCAACGGCCAGCCCCTGGGGTTTGGTACGGCCCTGAACGATGTCGTACTGCATCCCGGTAAATCCACCCGGATGATTGGCTTTGACCTCTTCATCGACGGCCATTTCGTCTACAGCCAGCGTTCGGATGGCCTGATTGTCTCTACGCCGACAGGGTCTACCGCCTATTCGCTGTCTGCCGGTGGTCCGATTATGCACCCGAAGCTGGACGCCATTGTTCTGGTGCCCATGTTTCCCCACACTCTCAGTAGCCGGCCGATCGTTGTCGATGGCAAGAGTGAAATCAAACTGGTGATCGGGGAGACCAATGAAACCTATCCGCAAATCAGCTTTGACGGCCAGATGAACATTGCCTGCGCGCCAGGCGATATCATTCGCATTACCAAAAAGCCGTTCAAGATCCGGTTGATTCACCCCACAGACCATAATTTCTACGCCACCTGCCGTGACAAGCTTGGCTGGGCTAGTGAAATATCAGCGAGTTGATCATGGCTGCTACAAAACCGACCGCAAACCGCGGTTACGACATCATTGGCGACATTCACGGCTGTGCCAATACCCTGGCCCGATTGCTGGACCAGATGGGCTATCGGAAGATCAACGGGGTCTACCAGCACCCCCGTCGTCAGGCGATCTTCATCGGCGATATCATTGATCGTGGCCCACGCATCCGTGAAGCCCTGCACCTTGTGCGCGATATGGTGGAACATGGTTCGGCTCGAATTGTCATGGGCAACCATGAGTACAATGCCCTGGGTTACTGTACGCGGGCGCGCCCGGGCAGCGGCAAAACCTTCCTGCGCGAGCACAACGCGCGTCACGACCGCCTGATCCGCGAGACTCTCGAGCAGTTCGAAGCGCACCCCTACGAGTGGAATGAGTTTCTCGAGTGGTTCTACACCATACCGCTGTTCATCGACGACGAGGATTTCCGCGTTGTGCACGCCTGTTGGGATGGCGACCTGATCGAGAAATTCAAGCAGTCGCAGGGTGGTGCGTGCATTGATGAGGATTTCCTGCACGCCTCTGCCGCCATCGAGTCTTTTGCCGGGCAGGTTATGGATACCCTTTTGAGGGGGACGGATCTACGGCTCCCCCGGGGAATGACCATCACCGGTCGGGATGGCTATGTGCGCGAGTTTTTCCGAACCAAGTTTTGGGCCGACGATCCCCATACCTATGCCGATGTTGTCTTCCAGCCGGACCCGTTGCCACCGGAAGTGGCAAGCCGCGTATTGACGGAAAGCGAGCGAAAGCAGCTGATCAGTTATCCTCTCGATGCGCCCCCGGTTTTTGTCGGGCATTACTGGATGGAAGGAGAGCCGGCGCCGCTCAAATCCAATGTCGCGTGCATCGACTACAGTGCCGTGAAGTACGGGCGGTTGGTCGCTTACCGAATGGATGGTGAGCGGGCACTTTCCCGGGACAAATTTGTCTGGGTTGATGTGGAAAGACCGGAGCAAGCGGATTATCCCAATAGCGAGGACAGTCTTGCACGCTAGACCGAGCGTTGTGGCTGAATCATTTCCGGAGGCGGAGTAAGCGGTGTACCGAGTCAAGCAATTGGATACCACGGTAAACCTGGCGGGCTTCAGCCGTTGGCTGAACGGTCAGGGTGTGACCCACCGCATCACGGAAGAGGGCGGGTTCCAGGTGCTCTGGCTGGAAGATCCTGCCCATGCGGAACCCGTGCTCTCGGCCCTTGACCGTTTTATGGCGGAACCGGAAATCAGGGAAGCGGTGGATCGTCAGAACCGCTCACCGGTGTTTGTTGGTGGCCGCTGGCAACCTTCTCCACGTCATGCGCCGCTGGTGCTGGGGATTATCGTGTTTGCCGTAGCGATGGTCTGGCTCACGGCCATGGGGCAGAATGAGCTGGCGGCCAGCCTGATGGTGATCGACCCCCGGGATTACGACTGGAGCACCATGGCCGGCCGCATTGAAGCGCTCACAGCGACGCTGGCAAGCGGCCAGGTCTGGCGGCTGCTGACGCCGGATTTTCTGCACTTCAGCTGGACCCACATCATTTTCAATTCGGTCATGCTCTGGTTTCTGGGTAGCCAGATCGAGTGGTTTGATGGTCGCGCCCGGCTAATCATGCTGTTTGTGATCACCAGCCTGATTTCCAACGGCCTGCAGTATTTTGTCTCGGGTCCGCTGTTCGGTGGGCTATCGGGAGTGGTTTATGGGATTCTGGGTTATTGCTGGCTCAGCCAGCGATCGGCACCGAGGTTTCAGTTTCCACCTGCGTTGGTAACCTTTGCCGTTGCGTGGATGGTCATCGGATTTACCCCGCTGCCGGAAATGATCGGGCTCGGGCGTATGGCCAACGAGGCGCACCTGGGCGGGTTTGTTGCCGGCCTGGCCCTTGCGGTGGTTTTGCCCGTAAAAGGCAGAAGGGGTGCATAAAAAAGCCCCGCCAGAGGCGGGGCATTAAAAGAGCTTTTAGCTCCTGATGAGAGAGACCAAATGATACGACCGTCGTCATTTGGTGAAGTAATGATAATCATTATCGTTTGATGCTGTCAAACGGTTCCGCCATATTTTTAATGAACGTTTTTTCAGGAGAGCGGGATGACTTACGAAGAACTGATCGAGCGACTGGATCCCAATGTCTACCGGAGCCTCCGGCAGTCAATTGAACTCGGCAAATGGCCTGATGGCCGAAAACTGACGCCCGAACAGCGTGAAATCAGCCTGGAAGCGGTGATCTACTACGAGAACCTTCACAACATTCCTGAAGAAGAGCGCACTGGCTACCTGGATCGGGGCAGCAAAGCCGGTACCGCCTGCGATCCTTCGGTGCAGCGCAAGCAGGATAAAGACGATATGGATCCCAGCCAGTTTGTCGAGGTCAAGTCTTGAGCGAACTGATTGATGTCACCGGCCGGCTCCGGAAAATGCCGGCGGAGGCCGGAAACCCGGTGGCCTACTCCATTGCCGTTGGCGATACCCGCATTCCTCTGAATGATCTGATCGGCAGGCCTTTGCGCCTGGATTTTGATGGCGTGATTCGTTGTATTCATTGCGACAGGAAAACCAACAAAAGCTTCAATCAGGGCTTTTGTTACCCCTGTTTCCGCAAGCTTGCCGCTTGTGACAGCTGCATCATGAGTCCGGAGAAGTGCCACTATCACCTTGGTACCTGTCGGGAGCCGGAATGGGGAGAAACCCATTGCATGGTGGAACACGTGGTGTATCTGGCCAATTCATCGGGTTTGAAGGTGGGCATTACCCGCGGATCCCAGGTGCCAACACGCTGGATTGATCAGGGGGCAGTAGACGCCATACCGATGGTACGTGTTGCAACGCGGTATATTGCCGGCCTGGTGGAAGTCGCCTGCAAGGCCCATGTCGCTGACCGGACCAACTGGCGGGCCATGCTCAAGGGCGATGTTCCTGAGCTCGATCTGGCACAGGAGCGTCAGCGGATGCTCGGGCTGATTGCTGCAGATCTTGAGGCGCTCAGGGAGACCCATGGTCAGGACTCGATCCGGCAAGTGGATGAGCAGGGGCTTGGCCTGAGCTATCCGGTTCAGGTCTGGCCAGCAAAGATCAAAACCCATAATCTCGACAAAACGCCGGAAGTGGAGGGCGTCCTTGAGGGCATTAAGGGGCAATACCTTATTCTGGATACCGGTGTGATCAATATTCGGAAGTTCACCGGTTATGAAGTCCGTTTCCGGGTTATGGAAGGCTGACAGCGCCTTGCCCGGCCGATCTTTTCACGCCAGCGGGCCCTGAATTCCAGCGCCCGCCGGCCGCGAACTCTGGAGAAACCCAATGCGTACCAGCCAGCCACAGACCATTTATCTGAGCGATTACAAGGTACCTGCGTATCTGGTCGATACTGTAGACCTGCGGTTCGAGCTTTTCGAGGATGGTGCCCGGGTGCACAGCACGCTGGAGCTTCGTCGGAATCCCGAATCTGAAGAAGTAGCTGCGCCACTGGAACTTGATGGTGACAGCCTGAAGCTTGAGTCCGTCGCCCTTGACGGCAGTGAACTGACTGCAGGTGAGTACGAAGACCGGGGCGACCAGCTGGTAATCCGGTCGGTACCGGATCAGTTCAAGTTGACTGTGGTGACCTGGCTGGAGCCCCAGAACAACACCCGCCTGGAAGGTCTGTACAAATCCTCCGGCATGTTCTGCACCCAGTGTGAGGCGGAAGGCTTCCGGTGCATTACTTTCTTCCCGGACCGCCCGGACGTGATGGCGCGTTTCCGCACTCGCATCGAGGCCAACAAGGACGCCTATCCGGTGCTTCTGTCCAATGGCAATGATGTTGAAAAAGGCGAGCTGGAAAACGGCCGGCATTTCGTTACCTGGGAGGACCCGTTCCCCAAACCCTGCTACCTGTTTGCCCTGGTCGCCGGTGATCTCGTGGAAAAGCGGGGCACCTTCGCTACCTGCTCCGGACGCGATATTGATCTGAGAATGTACGTGGAGCCCCGCAACGCCGAGAAGTGCGATCACGCCATGGACTCTCTGAAACGCTCCATGCGCTGGGATGAAGAGGTCTATGGTCGTGAGTACGATCTCGATATCTTCATGATTGTGGCCGTCGACGACTTCAACATGGGCGCCATGGAAAACAAGGGGCTTAACATCTTCAACTCTTCCTGTGTGCTGGCCAGCCAGGAAACCGCCACTGACATGGCGTTCCAGCGCATTGAAGCCATCGTTGCCCATGAGTATTTCCACAACTGGTCGGGTAACCGGGTCACCTGCCGCGACTGGTTTCAGCTCAGCCTGAAAGAGGGCTTTACCGTTTTCCGGGATTCCCAGTTCTCGGCAGACATGGGTTCGCCGACTGTGAAGCGGATTGAGGATGTCACGCTGCTGCGTACCGCCCAGTTTGCTGAAGACGGAGGCCCGATGTCGCATCCGGTGCGGCCGGCTTCCTATATGGAAATCTCTAACTTCTACACCCTGACCATTTATGAGAAAGGTGCAGAGGTCGTACGCATGATCCATACCCTGCTGGGGCCGGACATGTTCCGCAAGGGCAGTGACCTGTATTTCAAGCGCCACGATGGCCAGGCCGTCACAACCGATGATTTTGTAAAAGCCATGGAGGATGCCTCCGGCCGTGATCTGAGCCAGTTCCGTCTGTGGTACGAGCAGGCCGGCACGCCGGTGTTGGCCATTTCGGACGACTTTGACGCGGAGACAGGTGTGTACCGCCTGACTATTGAGCAAAGCATTCCGGATACCCCGGGCCAGACCAACAAAAAACCCCAGCACATCCCGTTTGCGCTGGGTCTGCTTGGACAGGATGGCCAGCCCCTGCCGTTGCAGCTTGAATCCGGAGATTCGGGTGCGCCGACGGAGCGGGTGCTTGAGCTGACCGAAGCCGTCCACACGTTCGAATTCCATGGCGTCGAATCCAGACCTGTGCCATCACTTTTGCGGCACTTCTCCGCGCCGGTTCGGGTTCGCTACAACTGGAGCCGAGAACAGCTGCTCTTCCTGATGAGCCATGATCCGGACGGTTTCAACCGCTGGGATGCGGGCCAGAGACTGGCCGTCGATGTCATCCAGTCACTGGTCGGAGCGCCGGACGATGCGGACATCGAACCAAGACTGGTTGAGGCTTATCGCAAGCTGATTTCCGACACCGATCTGGATCAGGCCCTGGTGGCGAAAATGCTACAGCTTCCTTCGGAAGCGTACCTGATTGAGCTTACCGAAAACGCCGATGTGCCAGCCATTCACCGGGCTCGTGACTCAGTGCTGCGGCACCTGGCCGGTGCCCTGAAAGGCGAGCTGATTGATTGCTACCAGCGCCAACAGGACAGTGGTCCCTACGAGGTGACGCCGGAGGCCATTGCCCGTCGTAGCCTGCGCAATACCGCTTTGGCCTGGTTGCTGATGATTGATGACGAGGAGGGTCGGGGCCTGGCTGTGAGCCAGTTGAACGCTGCTGACAATATGACCGATCGCATGGGTGCTTTGCGTGCGCTCGTCAATTCGGGCTTTGAGGCTGATCGCCGGCAGGCGCTTGATCACTTCTATGATCGGTTCCAGGAAGATCCGCAGGTTGTTGAACAGTGGTTCTCTGTGCAGGCGTCCAGTGATCAGGCCGGGCAGTTGGCGGACATCCGTAAGCTTCTGGAGCATCCGGCGTTCGACTGGAAAAACCCCAACAAGATTCGCTCTGTGGTGGGTGCGTTTGCGGGTCAGAATCTGGCTGCTTTCCACAAGCCTGACGGTTCTGGTTATGAATTCCTGGCGGATCAGGTCTGCCGCCTGGACGACAGCAACCCGCAGATTGCTGCGCGCCTGGTGACGCCGCTTACCCGATGGAGAAAGTTTGCGCCCGCGTACAGCGCTCAGATGAAATCTGCCCTGGAGCGTATTCGCGACAAATCCGGATTGTCCCGGGATGTTTATGAGGTGGTGCACAAGAGCCTCGCGGAGTGAAGCCAGATACAAAATCGCACTTTCGGTCGATAGACTTTAGTCTGGGATCGGGTAATCTGGAGTAAGGTCTGTAATTCCATCAGACGACAATAAAAAAGCCTCCGCAGAGGCTTCCAGACGCACTTAAGGTTTCACAATGATGTATAACAAAAATGCGATTCTCGGCGGCCTGCTGGCTTTCTCCGTGGCATCAGCGCCTGCGTGGGCGGCGGTCTCCGCCAGTGAAGCGGCCCGTCTGGGCCAGGAGTTGACACCCTTTGGCTCGCCCAAGGCCGGCAACAGTGCCGGCACCATCCCGGCCTGGACCGGAGGGCTGACAGAACCGCCTCCCGGCTATGAGGGCAGCGGACAGCACCACATTAATCCGTTCCCGGATGATGAAGTCCTTTTTACCATTACGCCTGCCAACATGGATCAGTATGAGGAGTACCTCACTGACGGTGTGAAGGCGATGCTCGAAACCTACCCGACCACATTCCGTGTGCCCGTTTACCAGTCCCGTCGTACCCATGCGGTCCCTGATTGGGTGGCTGAGAATACCCGTGAAAACGCGGTAAGCGCGGAGATTGTTGGCCAGGGCGAAGGCCTGGACGGAGCCTTTGGCGGTTACCCATTCCCGATCCTGCACGGCAATGACGAGCAGAAGGCCTGGCAGGCGGTCTGGAACCACCTGACCCGCTGGCGGGGCGTGAATATAACCCGTCGCTCCAGTGAGGTGGCAGTCCAGACCAACGGTGACTACTCGCTGGTTACCTCTCAACAGGAAGCCTTCTTCAACTACTACAACCCGGAAGGCGGTGAAGAAGATCTGGATAACGTGATCTTCTACTACCTGTCGTTTACCCAGTCACCACCCCGCCTTGCCGGTGGCGCCATTCTGATTCATGAGACCCTGAATCAGATCATCAATCCCCGGAATGGTTGGGGCTACAACGCCGGTCAGCGTCGGGTACGTCGGGCGCCAAACCTGGGGTACGACTCCCCGATTGCAGCGGCTGACAACCTCCGGACCGCAGATGATACCGATATCTTCAACGGGGCCCTGGATCGCTATAACTGGAATTACGAAGGCAAGCGGGAAATCTACATCCCCTACAACAATTACCGAATTGGGGAAAAAGGTCTTCCTTACGAGGAAATCCTCGGTATCTCCCATCTGAATCCGGACCTCACCCGCTGGGAGCTTCACCGTGTGCACGTGGTAGAAGCCACACTGAAAGACGGTGAGCGCCATATCTATGGCAAGCGCCGCTTCTATATCGACGAGGACAGCTGGAACACGGTTCTGCTGGATCAATACGACGGTCGCGGCGAACTCTGGCGTGTCACGATGGGGCTGCCGAAAAATTATTATGAACTTCCAGGTGTGTGGACGGTTCTTGACGTCTATCATGACCTTCAGGCCCGTCGTTATCATGTACTCGGTTTGGACACAGAAGAGGCCAATACCCGCGTGTTCACCAATGAGGTCCCGAACAAGCGTTACTTCTCGCCGGCTTCCCTGCGCCGCAGGAGTGTTCGCTAACGCACTGTTGGCCGAGGGATGCGTCCCCGCCCACAGGAAGTGGCGACCCGACATACCGGCAATCGTAAGGTTGCCGGTATGTTTACAGTTATTCCCGGCTTTGCCGGTCAGAGACACAGTTCAATACAACATAATAGGCAATCTGAATGGCTAAAAGGTTGATGTGCAAGACTCTGGGCGCTGCCTGCCTTGGACTTTCCATGGTCTGGTCTGCCCCTGCAGCGTTTGCGCTTGCAGATATCATCGAAACCCCGGCCCGGCCGACGGATCTGGCCCCGGAAAATCTTCTCACCGATGCGACCCGGGTTGGGGATCGCATTGTGGCCGTGGGAGAACGCGGCCATATCATCTACTCGGATGATGAGGGGAAAACCTGGGTTCAGGGTGAGGTACCTGTTTCTGTGACCCTGACAGGGATCGATTTTGGCTCCGACAGCCATGGCTGGGCCGTGGGCCACAGCGGCGTTGTCCTCCATACCAGCGACGCCGGGGCCACCTGGGACCTTCAGATTGACGGTATCCGCGCCATGGAACTGGCCATTGAGAGCCGGGAAGAGCAGATTGCCGCCATGGAGGAGCGCATCGAAGAAGCGCCCGAAGAAGAGAAAGAGGATCTCGAGTGGGCACTGGACGACCTTTACTTTGCCCTCGAGAACATTCAGGCGGATATGGACATTGGTCCAGTTAACCCGCTGCTGGATGTCTGGTTTGAAAACGAGAACCGCGGTTTTGTGGTAGGCGCTTACGGTATGTTCCTGCGCACCATGGACGGTGGTGAGACCTGGAAAGACTGGGCGCCAAGAATTGATAACCGGCAGAACTTCCATCTCAATGGCATTACCCGGATCACGGGTGGTGCACTGGTGGTCGTTGGTGAAGCCGGTCAGATACATGTCTCTGTAGACGGTGGTGAGACCTTTGAGCGCCGTGAGGCGCCTTATGAAGGCTCCCTGTTCGGTGTCATCGGTACAGGCCGGGTGAACGAGATGCTCGCCTTCGGCCTTCGTGGCAACATGCTGTTCTCTTCAGACCTCGGCAGAAGCTGGCGGATGGTCCCCAATTCAGCTGGGGCTACGCTCAACGACGGCGTCGTTTCGGAAGATGGTCGTATCACCCTGGTAGGTAATAGTGGTGCGGTACTGATGAGCACCAATGGCGCCGAAACCTTCCGCGAGCATTTCAGAAGTGATCGTGAAGGTGTCATGAGCGCGGTGCCTATCTCAGGAACAGACCTGCTGATTGTCGGCGAAGGTGGCGTAAAAATCACAGACGCCCGTGGAAGAAACCTTCAATAACGCCCTGATGTGGCAACAACCGAACGAATAATAGAGGGGCTTTTGAATGTCCAACCCTAAGCATGACAAGGGCGAGCACTATCTGACCACGCCCAAGGCCGAACCCTTTCTCGAAAGGCTGATCTTCAATAATCGGCCAATCATTCTTGTCGTCTTCGCCGTGTTGACGCTGTTTCTGGGGTATAACGCCGTCAAGATCCAGCCGGATGCCAGCTTCGAGCGAATGATTCCGCTTGAGCATCCCTACATTGTAAATATGCTTGAGCACCGGGATGATCTTGAAAACCTCGGTAACTTCGTTCGTATCGCCGTCGAGGTAGAAGAGGGCGATATTTTCACCCAAGAGTACATGGAAACCCTGAAGCAGATCACCGACGAGGTTTTTTATCTCAACGGCGTGGATCGTTCGGGGCTCAAATCCCTCTGGACGTCGAATGTCCGCTGGGTTGAGGTTACCGAACAGGGTTTTCAGGGTGGCACTGTCATACCGGACGGCTATGACGGCTCCCGGGACAGTCTGGAGAAGCTTCGCCAGAACGTTCTTCGTTCCAACGAAGTCGGGCGCCTGATCTCTGATAACTTCCAATCAACGATCGTTTACGCGCCGCTGTACGAGAAGAATCCGGAGACCGGTGAGGCTCTGGACTACGGCGAATTTTCCCGTCAGCTTGAAGAAAAGATTCGTGAAAAGTACGAAGAACAGAACCCGAACATCAAGATTCATATAGTCGGTTTCGCCAAGAAGGTCGGCGATCTGATTGAGGGGATTGGTTCTATTGCCTGGTTTGCAGGGATTACCATTCTGCTGACCACGCTGCTTCTGTTCTGGTACTCGCGGGCTATTGCCGGCACCCTGGTTCCTGTCTTTACCTCAATCATTGCAGTGTTCCTGCAGTTGGGTACGCTTCGGCTGCTGGGCTACGGGCTGGATCCTTATTCGGTGCTGGTGCCATTCCTGGTGTTTGCGATTGGTATCAGTCACGGCGTTCAGATTGTGAATGCCATGGCGGTTGAAGCTGCCAAGGGCTTTGATGCGGTGACCGCTGCGCGCCTGGCTTTCCGTGCTCTTTACATTCCGGGCATGCTGGCTCTGATTTCGGATGCCTTTGGTTTCCTGACCCTGTTCTTTATCGAGATCGACGTTATCCGGGACCTGGCTGTTGCCGCAGGTATTGGTGTGGCGTTCGTGATCTTCACCAACCTGGTTTTGCATGTATTGATTATGTCCTATGTCGGTATCTCCAAAGGGGGTATTCGTCACGTGCAGAATCACGGCGAAAAACAGGATCGGAAATGGCGTGTTTTGTCCTACTTCTCCCATCCGGGCGTTGCGCCAATTTCGTTGTTGATTGCTGTAATTGGTCTCGGTCTTGGTCTTTATTACAAGCAGGACCTGAAGATTGGCGACCTGGATCAGGGTGCGCCTGAGCTTCGTGCGGACTCCCGCTACAACAAGGACAATGCCTACATCATCAATAATTACTCGACCAGTGCGGATGTATTGGTGGTGATGGTCAAAACACCGGAAGAGCAGTGCACGCAGTATAATGTGCTGCGGGCCATGGATACTCTGCAGTGGGAGCTTCAGAACACGCCGGGCGTTCAGTCTTCGGTATCACTTGCAGATGTTTCCAAGATGGTGACCAAGGCTCTGAACGAGGGCAACTGGAAGTGGTATGAGATCTCCCGCAACCAGACCATTATCAATGCGTCCATTCGTGAGGCGCCTGCCGGGTTGATCAACACTGATTGCAGCCTGACGCCAGTACTGGTCTTCCTTGAGGACCACAAGGCAGAAACTCTGGAAACCGTCGTTGAGCGCGTCGAACAGTTTGCCGGGAACAACAGCACTGATGAGCACAGGTTCCTGCTAGCGGCGGGTAACGCCGGTGTCGAGGCCGCTACTAACGAGGTTATCTCCGGCGCCAAGGATAAGATGCTGATCCTCGTTTACAGTGTGGTGAGTTTGCTGTGCTTCGCGACCTTCCGTTCGATCCGTGCGGTGCTGTGTATCGTGATACCTCTGGGACTGACTTCGATCCTCTGTGAGGCAATCATGGCGGTATCCGGCATTGGTATCAAAGTGGCGACCCTGCCGGTTATTGCCCTGGGTGTCGGTATAGGTGTCGACTACGGCATTTATATCTACAGCAAGCTGGAGAAATACCTGCTTGAAGGCAAAACGCTTCAGGAGGCTTACTACGAGACCCTGCGCTCCACTGGTAAGGCGGTTATGTTTACCGGTGTGACTCTGGGTCTGGGTGTTGTCACCTGGATATTCTCGCCAATCAAGTTCCAGGCCGACATGGGCTTCCTGCTGTTCTTCATGTTCCTCTGGAACATGGTTGGAGCCATCTGGCTGTTGCCGGCCCTGGCCCGGTTCCTGCTGCGGCCGGATCAGATGCTTGCCAAGGCTCGAGCTGCGAAATAACATTCGCACCGACCTGCAAAAAAGCCCGCACTGCGGGCTTTTTTGTCGTCTGGTCAACCGGTTAGCGAGCTAATCCGTGCTTTATTTATGACGTGAAGTGGTCTATGTTTTACCGTGACCGTATGTCTTGCCCGCCCTACAGGCGGTCATCTAATTACAACGAGCAGAAAAAGGAAGAACTCACATGACACTGAAACTGAAAGCCTCCGCATTTGCTGTCGCTGCCGCAGTCAGCCTGGGTGCTGCTTCAACCTCTGTTTCCGCGCAGGAGCAGCGTTTCGTGACCATCGGTACCGGCGGTGTAACCGGTGTTTACTATCCGGCCGGCGGTGCGATCTGTCGTCTGGTGAACATGGACCGCAAAGAGCATGGAATCCGCTGTTCCGTTGAGAGTACCGGTGGTTCCGTATACAACCTGAATGCGATTCGCCAGGGCGAACTCGATCTGGCCGTAGCCCAGTCCGACTGGCAGTACCACGCGTACAACGGCACCAGCCAGTTCAAGGACGATGGCGCCAACAAGGACCTTCGGGCGGTGTTTTCCCTGCATCCGGAACCGTTCACCGTTGTTGCCAGCAAGGGCTCGGGCATCAAGACCTTTGAAGACCTGGAAGGCAAGCGGGTATCCGTTGGTAACCCGGGCTCTGGCCAGCGCGCCACCGCCGAGGTTCTGATGGATGAGATGGGCTGGACGCTGGACAAGTTCTCCCTGGCTGCCGAAATCAAGGCCGCGGAGCAGTCCCAGGCCCTGTGTGACGGTAACATTGATGCCTTCTTCTACACGGTTGGACACCCCTCTGGTGCCATCAAGGAAGCGACCACTTCCTGTGACAGTGTCCTGGTCAACGTTGATAACGCTGCCACACAGAAGCTGATCGACGAGAACCCGTACTATCGTAAGGCAGTCATCCCTGGTGGTATGTATCGTGGCAGTGACGATGACGTTACCACCTTCGGCGTTGCGGCAACCTTCGTGTCATCCACTGATGTGCCCGATGACGTTGTCTACGCGGTTGTGAAGGCTGTTTTCGAGAACTTCGACAGCTTCAAGCGCCTGCATCCTGCGTTTGCCAACCTGAATAAGGAAGAGATGGTCTCTGATGCCCTGAGTGCGCCTCTGCACCCGGGTGCTGCCAAGTACTACAAGGAAGCTGGTCTGATCGACTGATCTGCCTGCACTCCGTCACAGCGGGCTCAAGCCCGCTGTGACGCCCTTTCAGAGATTGATTTTTACGTACGGGACTAATTTATGGCGACGAGCGATCCGGCTAACGGAGCTGGTGCTGGTGGTAGCAGTAATGTAGACCAGATCCTGCAGACTGAAACCGGGGGCAGGGCGACCAGTGGATACGCTGCGGTTATTCTCTTTATCGTTCCCCTGGTGTGGTCACTGTTTCAGCTCTGGATTGCGTCACCGCTGCCCTATATCTTCAATTTCGCAATCTTTAATTCCACGGAAGCGCGCTCAATCCATCTTGCGTTTGCCGTTTTCCTGGCGTTTTCTGCCTTCCCGATGATCAAGGGGCGGCATGTAAATATCGTCCCCATCTACGACTGGATTCTGGCGCTTGTTGCTGCTTTCTGCGCCTCATATCTCTACGTTTTTTACGAAGAGCTTTCAACGCGACCCGGCGCGCCAATCACTCAGGATTTGTGGGTTGCGCTTATCGGTCTCGTGCTTTTGCTGGAAGCAACGCGTAGGTCGCTCGGGCTCCCGCTGACTATCGTTGCTGCGGTCTTCATCACATACTCGATTGCCGGCCCCTACATGCCGGATGTGATTGCCCATAAAGGCGTGAGCCTCAGTAAACTGGCGTCTCACCAGTGGCTGGGCACCGAAGGCGTGTTTGGTGTTGCACTTGGGGTTTCCACCAGCTTCGTTTTCCTGTTTGTGCTTTTTGGTGCGTTGCTTGAGCGGGCGGGTGCCGGTAACTATTTTATAAAAGTTGCCTACGCCATGTTGGGGCATATGCGAGGCGGCCCTGCCAAAGCCGCCGTGGTTTCCAGCGGTCTGAGCGGCGTTATTTCCGGTTCGTCCATCGCGAACGTTGTTACAACCGGCACGTTCACTATTCCACTGATGAAGCGAGTCGGCTTTCCGGCGACCAAGGCCGGTGCTGTAGAAGTTGCCGCATCTACCAATGGCCAGCTTACGCCGCCCATCATGGGCGCTGCCGCTTTCCTGATGGTCGAATATGTGGGTATCTCCTACCTGGAGGTCATCAAGCACGCCATCCTCCCTGCGATGATTTCCTATGTGGCACTGATTTATATCGTGCACCTTGAGGCCTGCAAGCTGAACATGCAGGGCATTGAGCGTCTCAACAAGCCGACTCTTGCCCAGCGGATGCTGAATTGGGTCGTTATCCTCATCGGCCTGAGTGTGCTGACCCTGGTGGTGTATTACGGGATCGGCTGGACGAAAACGCTTTTCGGTGAAGCGGCGATGTGGGTGTTGGCACCTTTGCTGGTGCTGATCTATATCGGCCTGGTTGGCTATGCCACCCGATTTCCGGAACTCGAGGAAGACGATCCGGATAAGGACATGGGCGAATTGCCGCCGGTTGGCCCAACTGTAAAGACCGGGCTGTACTTTCTTCTGCCCGTTGTAGTGCTGGTCTGGTGCCTTACTGTTGAGCGTTTCTCGCCACAGCTGTCGGCGTTCTGGGCCACGCTGTTCATGATTTTCATTGTTGTTACACAGCGACCGTTGAAGGCCTTTTTCTACAAGCACGGCAACTTCCTCACTGCGTTCAAGGATGGCGTGTTTGATCTTGCGCATTCGCTCGCCACCGGTGCCCGAAACATGGTGGGTATTGGCGTGGCAACTGCCACCGCCGGTATCGTGGTGGGTACGGTTACCCTGACCGGTATTGGCCTGGTGATGACCGAATTTGTCGAGTTCCTGTCTGGCGGCAACCTGCTGCTGATGCTGATCTTCACGGCCATTATCAGCCTGATCCTCGGCATGGGTTTGCCGACCACTGCCAACTACATCGTTGTGTCCACGCTGATGGCGCCGGTAATCGTCACTCTGGGCGCCCAGAATGGGCTGATCGTGCCGCTGATTGCGGTGCATCTGTTTGTGTTCTACTTTGGCATTCTGGCGGACGATACGCCGCCCGTGGGGTTGGCGGCTTATGCCGCCGCTGCCATATCCGGCGCCGATCCCATACGAACGGGTATCCAGGGCTTCACCTACGACATCCGTACGGCGATCCTCCCGTTCATGTTTATTTTCAATACCCAGTTGTTGCTCATTGGGTTGACCGGATGGTTTGACCTGCTGGTTACGATCTTCAGTGCAGTCACTGCGATGCTGGTCTTTTCCGCGGCCACGCAGGGGTTCTGGTTTACCAAGAGCTATAAGTGGGAATCGCTGTTATTGCTGCTGATTACGTTCACCATGTTCCGGCCCGGCTTCTGGTGGGATATGGTTTACCCGCCCACGGCAGATCGGCCCGGCGCCGAGATCATGGAGTATGTTGAGGATGTGCCAGCAGACAAACCGATTGTCCTGAAGGCTTCCGGGATGACGATTGACGGCGACGAGGTGACCACCTATGTGCGGCTTGAGATTCCCGCTGGCGACACGCCCGAGCAACGTCTGATGGACGCCGGCCTTGAACTCAGCCCGGATGGCGAAAAGATGGCGGTAGACTTCGTTGGTTTCGGTAGCCCGGCGGAGGATGCTGGCATCCAGTTTGGCTGGACCATCGATGCCGTGCAGGTTGACCTGGAACGGCCGCCAAAAGAGCTGATGTTCATTCCTGCTCTGGTGTTACTCGGCCTTCTGGCGTTTGGTCAGTTGCGTCGGCGGGCCAGGGAGGAAGCCGCCGGCCAGCCAGCCTGACGCCACACCTGTCCGTGCAAACCCGGCATTAACCTGCCGGGTTTTTTTCTGTTAGACTTCGCCTCGAAGCGGCCCGCGGTTTGTATCGCGCCGTGCCGTCACCATGTGGTCTCTGGTATAGATCACCGCTGAGTAACCAACAGGAGCCTTTCATGCCCGTCGTAACCCTGCCCGATGGTAGCCATCGCAGTTTTGCCGAACCCGTAACCGTTCATGATGTCGCCGCCGATATCGGCGCTGGCCTTGCCAAAGCCGCCCTTGCCGGAAAGGTGGATGGCCAGCTCGTGGACACCAGTTATCGCATCGAAAACGATGCCGAGCTGGCAATCGTCACCGAGCGTGATGAAGACGGCGTTGATATCATTCGCCATTCTACGGCGCACTTGATGGCCATGGCTGTCCAGGAACTGTTTCCAGGAGCCCAGGTCACCATTGGCCCGGTTATCGACAATGGCTTCTACTACGACTTCAAGTACGACCGCCCGTTCACCAATGAGGATCTGGCGCGGATCGAGAAGCGGATGGAAGAGCTCTCCAAACAGGACTTGCCGGTTTCTCGCTCCATCATGTCCCGCGATGAGGCGATCAAGCTCTTTGAGGATATGGGCGAAGAATACAAGGTCCGTATCATTCAGGACATTCCCGGCGATGAGGACCTTTCATTTTACAGCCAGGGCGATTTTATCGACCTGTGCCGCGGTCCCCACGTTCCCAGCACCGGCAAGCTGAAGGCCTTCAAACTGACCAAGGTGGCCGGCGCGTATTGGCGTGGCGACACCAGCAATGAGCAGCTTCAGCGCGTGTACGGAACCGCCTGGGGTAACAAGAAAGATCTCAAAGCCTATTTGCACCGTCTGGAAGAGGCCGAGAAGCGGGATCACCGGAAGGTCGGCAAGAAGCTTGGCTTGTTCCATATGCAGGAAGAAGCACCGGGCATGGTTTTCTGGCACCCGGATGGCTGGTCGCTGTATCAGGAAGTTGAGCAATACATGCGCCGCAAGCAGCAGGAGCATGGCTACAAGGAGATCAAGACACCACAGGTGGTGTCACGGACCCTGTGGGAGAAGTCAGGGCACTGGGACAAGTTCAAGGACGACATGTTCACCACCGAGTCGGAGAAGCACGACTACGCCATCAAGCCCATGAACTGTCCCTGCCACGTGCAGGTCTTCAACCAGGGTCTGAAAAGCTACAAGGATCTGCCCCTGAGACTGGCGGAATTCGGCTCCTGCCACCGGAACGAGGCCTCCGGGGCGCTGCATGGACTGATGCGTGTTCGGGGCTTTACCCAGGACGATGCCCACATTTTCTGCGAAGAAGATTCTATTCAGCAGGAAGTCTCGGCATTTATTGAAATGCTGCACGAGATCTACACAGACTTCGGGTTTACCGAAATCCTGTACAAGCTCTCAACCCGTCCGGAAAAACGGGTTGGCTCCGATGAGGTCTGGGACAAGGCGGAAGCCGCCCTGGAAGAAGCGTTGAATCGCGAAGGGGTAGACTGGGAATTGCTGCCAGGCGAAGGCGCCTTCTACGGACCCAAAATCGAGTTCTCGCTGAAAGACTGTATCGGACGGGTATGGCAGTGTGGCACTATTCAGGTGGACTTCTCGATGCCGGGTCGTCTGGGTGCGCAGTATGTTGCCGATAATTCCGAGCGGAAGACCCCGGTCATGCTGCACAGGGCGGTATTGGGATCCTTTGAACGTTTTATTGGTATCCTGATCGAGGAATACGAAGGTGCATTCCCGACCTGGCTGGCGCCGACTCAGGTGGCTATCCTCAATATCACCGATAATCAGCGTGATTATTGTCAGAATCTGGCGAAAAAGTGGGATTCTTTGGGCTATAGGGTTAATGCTGACTTGAGAAACGAGAAGATCGGCTTTAAAATCCGCGAGCATACTCTTAACAAGGTTCCCTACCTTGTCGTTGTCGGTGACAAAGAAGTCGACAACAACGCCGTTGCGGTGAGAACCCGCAAGGGCGAAGATTTGGGAACTTTATCGCTTGAAGCGTTTGAGCAATTCTTAAGTGAAGATGTTGAACGCAAGGGCAAAACAAAGACGGAGATCTGATTATTAAACAGCGAGCGAATCGGGGTGGGCGCACACCAAAGGCGCCTATCAATGAGAATATTGACGCAACCGAAGTCCGACTGATTGACGCAGAAGGCAATCAGGTCGGTGTAGTACCAATAGAGGATGCTCTCAAGCAAGCAGAAGAGGCATCTCTTGACCTGGTCCAGGTTACGGATTCCGATCCGATCGTCTGTAAGATAATGGACTACGGCAAGAAAATCTTCGACGAGAAGAAGGCCAAGGCGGCTGCCAAGAAAAAGCAGAAGCAGACGCAGGTCAAAGAGCTTAAGTTCCGTCCAGGAACTGAAGAAGGGGATTATCAGGTCAAACTACGCAACCTGGTACGTTTCCTTGAAAACGGGGACCGCGGCAAAATCACTATCCGCTTCCGTGGCCGTGAGATGGCACACCAGGAAATTGGTATGCAGCTCATGCAGCGCATAGAAGCAGATATTGAAGAGCTTGCCCAGGTAGAGATGCGGCCGAAAATGGAAGGCCGGCAGATGACCATGGTTGTGGCGCCCCGCAAGAAGAAGTGAACCTGATCGGGTGCTTGTCCCCCGCGCATGCGGGGGATTTGTCGTTCAGGGGCACATTATTGTTTATTTAAAAATAGAATGCGGAGTTTTAAAAAATGCCTAAGATGAAAACCAAAAGCGGAGCCACCAAGCGGTTCAAGAAAACCGCCACCGGCTTCAAGCACAAGCAGTCCTTCACCAGTCACATCCTGACCAAGAAGAGCCCGAAGCGTAAGCGTCAGCTGCGCGGCACCAAGCTCATCGCCAAGTCGGATGTTGCATCTATCAAGCGTATGACCGCGTGCTGATCCAGCCGCGAGTATCATTCCTTAGAAAGTACAGGTAGAAGGATTAAAGTATGGCTCGTGTAAAACGTGGTGTGGTCGCACGCCGTCGTCACAAAAAGATTCTCAATCAGGCCAAAGGTTACTACGGCGCTCGTAGCCGGGTATTCCGTGTAGCCAAGCAAGCGGTTATCAAGGCCGGTCAGTACGCCTACCGTGACCGTCGTAACCGCAAGCGTGCTTTCCGCGCTCTGTGGATTGCCCGTATCAATGCTGGTGCCCGCGCTAACGGTCTGTCTTACAGCCGTCTGATCGCTGGTCTGAAAAAGGCTAACGTTGAAATCGATCGTAAGGTTCTGGCCGATCTGGCCATGAACGAGCAGCAGGCGTTTGCCGCTGTTGTTGAGAAGGCCAAAGCGTCCCTGTGATCGCTTAGCTCTTTCATCGATTGCTGATCGATATGGGCGTCTCATGATTTCATGACGGCGCCTCCTGATAGGGGAAGGGCACGCTCTTCCCCTATTTTTGTTTTTGAAGTTACGTTTTTAAGCACTTCCATTTCTGGTTTGGAGCAGGGTCAATGGAAAACCTGGAGCAACTGGTTCAGGACGGGCTGGCAGCAGTTGATAGCGCCGACAGCCTGCAGGCACTTGATCAAATTCGTGTTGAGTATCTTGGCAAGAAGGGTGTGATTACCCAGCAGGCGAAAACTCTGGGCAAGCTTTCTGCTGAGGAGCGCCCTGCCGCCGGCCAGAAAATCAATGAAGCCAAGGGGCAGGTCGAAGAAGCCATCAATGCCCGGCGAAGCGATCTTGAACGTGCCGCCATCGAGCAGAAACTTGCCAGTGAATCCATTGATGTGACTCTGCCTGGCCGTGGTCAGGACCTGGGTGGATTGCACCCGGTTACCCGCACCCTCCAGCGGATCGAGCATTTCTTCGCCCGGGCCGGCTATACCGTCGAGCAGGGGCCCGAGATCGAAGACGATTACCACAACTTCGAGGCCCTCAACATCCCTGGCCATCACCCTGCTCGCGCGATGCACGATACGTTCTATTTTAACCCGGGCACCCTGCTGCGAACTCACACTTCGCCGGTACAGATTCGAACCATGGAAGCGGGCAAGCCACCATTCCGGATGATCTGCCCGGGCCGGGTTTACCGCTGTGATTCGGATATGACGCACACCCCCATGTTCCACCAGGTGGAGGGGTTGCTGGTCGAGAAAAATGTCAGCTTCGCGGATCTCAAAAGTACTGTTGAAGAATTCCTGCGAGTGTTCTTTGAGCGGGACCTTCAGGTCCGCTTTCGGCCCTCCTATTTCCCGTTTACGGAGCCCTCCGCAGAAGTGGACATTGAATGGGGTCGGGAAGCCGATGGCAGCATCAAGTGGCTTGAAGTCATGGGTTGCGGAATGGTGCATCCCAAGGTGTTTGAATATTGCGGAATCGATGCCGAGGAATACCGTGGCTTCGCATTCGGTCTGGGGGTAGAGCGCCTGGCCATGCTTCGCTACGGCGTGAACGATCTGCGTATGTTTTTCGAAAATGATCTGCGCTTCCTGCGCCAGTTCCGTTAACCGGCAAGATCACGGCATCCAATCAAACAGGCATAACCGCATCAGGACAAGGCAATAACCATGAAATTCAGTGAACAGTGGCTGCGCGAGTGGGTTAACCCGCAAATCGATACCCAGGAATTAATGGACCAGATCACCATGGCAGGTCTGGAAGTGGACGGTTTCGAGCCGGTGGCCGGTCAATTCAGCGGCGTGGTCGTTGGAGAAGTTCAGTCAGTAGGGCCACATCCTGATGCAGACAAGCTGCGGGTTTGCCAGGTCAGTGATGGTGCCTCCGAGGTTCAGGTGGTCTGTGGCGCTCCCAATGTCCGTGAAGGTATGAAGGTTCCTTTTGCCGTGGTGGGGGCGGTTCTGCCCGGTGATTTCAAAGTCAAGAAGGCCAAGCTTCGCGGTCAGCCTTCTGAGGGCATGCTTTGTTCCGAGTCAGAGCTTGGGCTCTCCGATAATCACGATGGCCTGATGGAGCTCCCGGCGGACGCACCGGTGGGGCAGGACGTGGCCGATTACCTGAAGCTGAACGATGTCACCATTGATGTGGATCTGACTCCGAATCGCGCCGATTGCCTGTCTATCAAGGGTATCGCCCGTGAAGTGGGTGTTCTGAACAGCATGCTGGTCAACAGCCCGGCAATCGAGCCCGTGGAATCGGTGCACTCTGAAGTGCCTGATATCCGGGTGGAGGCGCCGGCAGGCTGCCCGCGGTACCTTGGCCGTATTCTGCGCAATGTGAACCTGCAGGCGGAATCGCCCCTGTGGATGCAGGAAAAGCTTCGCCGTTCAGGTATTCGCTCCATTGATGCCGCCGTGGATGTCACCAACTACGTCATGCTGGAACTAGGCCAGCCCATGCACGCCTTCGATCGTGACGAAATCCAGGGCGGGATCGTTGTCCGAATGGCGCGAATTGGTGAAAAGCTCGTTCTGCTGGATGGTCAGGAGGTCGAGCTCACCCAGGGAACGCTGGTGATCGCGGATCATGAGAAGCCGATTGCCATTGCCGGTGTCATGGGCGGTGAGCATTCCGGAGTCAGTCCGAAAACGCGGGACCTGGTGCTGGAATCCGCTTACTTCGATCCGATTACGCTGGCGGGCAAGGCTCGTCACTATGGTTTGCACACTGACGCATCGCACCGGTTCGAGCGAGGTGTTGACTACAAGTTGGCGCGGGATGCGATGGAGCGGGCCACCCGGTTGCTGATGGACATCGTTGGTGGTGAGCCTGGCGAAATCGTCGAAGTTGCCAGCGATGAGGATATTCCCGAGGATCGGGTTGTCGACCTGCGATCCCGCCGGCTTCACGATGTTCTGGGTATGGAAATTGATCGCACCACCGTCGAGGAGATCCTGACCAGGCTCGGCCTGCGGGTGGAAAAGCTCCTGAAAGACGGCTGGCGTGTCAGTGTGCCCAGCTTCCGCCCGGACATCTCTATTGAAGAAGACCTGATCGAGGAAGTCGGTCGAATTTATGGCTACAACAATCTGCCTGTAACCGAGCCTACGGGCTCACTCGGTCTGCGCCCGGAGCAGGAAGCTGTTCGCCCGGTATCGGCCATCCGCAACTTCTTTGTGGATCATGGGTACCAGGAGGCGGTGACCTACAGCTTTGTCGATCCTAAGGTTCAGCAACTGGTGGACCCCGATCGTCAGGGCATCGCGCTGGCCAATCCGATTTCTTCGGATCTGTCGGTGATGCGTACCAGCCTCTGGAGTGGCTTGTTGAAAACCGTGGCCCATAACCAGAATCGCCAGCAGCCGCGCATACGTCTGTTCGAAACCGGTCTGCGCTTCCTCCAGGAGGGCGAGCGGATTGATCAACAACCGATGTTGGCCGGTGTGGTGGTTGGCAGCCAGTATCCTGAAAACTGGGCAAACGGTCGCAGAACCGCGGATTTCTTTGATGTAAAAGGGGATTTGGAGAGTCTGTTCAGTCTGCTGGGCATTGAGATCCATTTTGTTGGCAGCCAGCATCCTGCGCTGCACCCGGGACAGACTGCAGAACTCATGCGCGACGGCGAGCACGTGGGCTGGCTGGGGACTCTGCATCCACAAGTTCAGAAAAATCTTGAACTTAATGGCACGATCCTGATGTTTGAGCTATTCTTGAATTCAATCGTTACCGGATATGTGCCTAATTTCAAAGAAATTTCAAAATTCCCGGAAGTTCGTCGGGATTTGGCTATTATTATCGGAAGCGAGGTAGCGTTCGCCGATGTGGAGCGTGTAGCGAGAAAGCATGCCGGCGAGCAGCTGACAGCGTTGCGTGCGTTCGATGTCTATGAGGGCGAGAGTCTGGGTGAGGGTAACCGAAGCCTGGCTCTGAGTCTGTTCTGGCAGCACCCCGAACGTACATTGAACGAGGATGAAGTGCATTCGCTCTTCAACGGTGTGATCGACGCATTGAAAGAAGAGCTGGGGGCAACACTGAGGAGTTGAGAGATGGCGGCTTTGACGAAAGCGGAAATGGCGGAGCGGTTGTACGAGGAATTGGGCCTGAACAAACGCGAAGCCAAGGAAATGGTAGAAGCTTTTTTCGATGAGATCAGAGGCGCTCTCAGCCACAACGAGCAGGTGAAGCTGTCGGGTTTCGGTAACTTCGATCTGCGGGACAAGAAGCAGCGGCCGGGACGGAACCCGAAAACCGGTGAAGAGATTCCGATCAGTGCACGGCGTGTCGTTACGTTTCGCCCGGGACAAAAACTAAAGCAAAAAGTAGAAGCGTATGCTGGAACCCAGTCATAACAACGAACTTCCCACCATTCCGGGGAAGCGTTATTTCACCATTGGTGAAGTAGCGGAGCTGTGTGCTGTGAAAGCACACGTCCTGCGGTATTGGGAGCAGGAGTTTCCGCAGCTGTCGCCGGTAAAGCGTCGGGGCAACCGTCGGTACTATCAACGGGCGGACGTTATTACCATCCGCCAGATTCGTAGCCTTCTCTATGACCAGGGCTACACTATCGGTGGCGCGAAGCAGAAGCTGAGCAGTCACGAGGTGAAAGACGATACCTCCCAGTACAAGCAGCTGATCCGGCAGATGATTACAGAGCTGGAAGAGGTGCTCGAGGTTCTCAACGCGCCGGTCAAATAATGCTTCCGAAGCTTTGAAGAAAAACCGGGATAGCGAGAAGCTGCCCCGGTTTTTTTATGCCTGCAG
The DNA here is from genome assembly GCF_900112835.1 of Marinobacter sp. DSM 26671. Classification (NCBI taxonomy): domain Bacteria; kingdom Pseudomonadati; phylum Pseudomonadota; class Gammaproteobacteria; order Pseudomonadales; family Marinobacteraceae; genus Marinobacter; species Marinobacter sp. DSM 26671. Next base: position 118,334 of record NZ_FONF01000007.1, read on the forward strand.
GTTTATTGCTTCTTGCAGGTCTTGATGCCCAGAATTGAATAGGCGGGGCAGTTGCCCACTGCGGCAGTGGCCAGAGGAACGATGCCAATCCAGCCCCAGGCGGTTTGTGGGCCCACAAATACGAGCGCCAGAAGTACAATGCCGACAATGGCGCGTATGATACGGTCCGCAGATCCCATATTGATGCTCATGATCCATTCTCCTTGGTTGATTTGAGGCAGTAAGGCCACTCTAACGCCTGCTCCCGGGCTGTTCAGTGATAAAGTCACACAAGGAAAAGCACTGGATAAGCTAGTCTCGTTAACTATGGAAAAACTGACGTTGCAACACAGCATTCTTGAAACATTGCCGGAATCCCTTCGGCGGGACGCTCTGAACGGACTGCAGGCGATTCAATTTGAGCATGGAAAGGTGCTTTTTAGAGCGGGAGATCCGTGTCAGGGCCTTCCACTGGTGCTCCATGGCAGTGTAAAGGTTCAGATGACAGGGCTGTCGGGGAATAGCATCGTCCTGTACCGGATGGGCGCGGATGACATTTGCACGCTCTCGATCGGGTGCCTGATGACCGGTGACGGCTTTCGCGCAGAGGCCGTGGTTGAGGAGGATGCCAAAGTGTTGATGGTGCCCAGGGGGTTGTTCGATCGGCTCATGGACCAGTCCGCCGATTTCCGGCTGGGCATAATGGAGTCTTACGGTCGCCGCCTGAACGATCTGATGCTGCTGGTGGAGGAGGTTGCGTTCAGGCGAATGGACGAACGACTTCTTCACTGGCTTGAGGCAAGAGCCGGGCACCGCGCAATCACCATCACCCACCAGGAGCTTGCCATTGAGCTCGGCACAGCGAGAGAGGTGATAAGCAGGCTGCTCAAAGAGCTTGAGCGAAAGGGCAGGTTGCGTCTCGCGCGCGGCAAAATTGAATTTACGGGTTCGTTTGCCGAGTAAGTGCCTATAACAAAAAGCCCGGACCTTTCGGCCCGGGCTTTTTGTCGGAATCTGGTCGGGACGGTAGGATTTGAACCTACGACCCCTTGCACCCCATGCAAGTGCGCTACCAAGCTGCGCTACGCCCCGATTCGCTCTTTGCCACATCGAAACTTGAGAGTATTCTCAGTGGCTTAGCGGGAGCGAAGTCTACACGAGCCCATGGAAAAAATAAACATCCGACGGCGATTTTGATCGCAATTTTTAGCGTAGCTTGGTCTCCCGAAGTTTGAGGATGAATTCCGGTGGTTCGAAGGTGTCCGCCCGGGCTGATTCCCAGTACTTATCGAACACAGTCAGGTCTGTTTTTCCCTCCAACAGGGCCCCCGGCTCAAGGAACGGGAAAAGGTCCATGTAAGAGTGAACTTCGGTTTTAGACACCCGCCGGACAACGTGTTCCGGACCAAGCTCGGATGGATGCTTGAGCCCGGAAGCCTCAAGCAGGTTTTGCAGCGCGTCCAGAGTATTCTTATGGTAGTTGTACACCCGCTGGCTCTTGAGCTCTACGTCGAGCTTGTTGCCGCGCCTGGAGTCCTGGGTGGCCACGCCGCTCGGACAGCGCCCTGTGTGGCAACTGAGCGCCTGTATGCAGCCCAGGGAGAACATGTAGCCACGGGCCGCGTTGCACCAGTCCGCACCAAGGGCCAGAGTTCGGGCTATGTTGAAGGCCGAGGTGATCTTGCCCGCTGCGCCAATGGCGATGTCTTCCCGCAAATGGGTGCCGACCAGTGTGTTGTGAACCAGCAGAAGTGCCTCAGTCATTGGCATGCCAAGGCGGTTGATAAACTCCAGTGGAGCGGCTCCTGTGCCGCCTTCACCTCCGTCGACGACGATGAAATCAGGTTTTCGACCGGTTTCCAGCATGGCTTTGACGATGGCGAACCACTCCCAGGGGTGGCCAATGGCAAGCTTGAAGCCGACGGGCTTGCCGCCAGACAGTTCACGCAGGCGGTCGATGAACTCAAGCATCTCGATGGGGGTTGAGAACGCCGAATGACTGGCGGGAGAAACGCAGTCCTCACCCACCGAAACGCCCCGGGCTTCGGCGATCTCAGGGATAACCTTGGCACCCGGCAAAATTCCACCGTGGCCCGGTTTGGCACCCTGAGATAGTTTGAGTTCTATCATTTTGACCTGTTCAATCGTGGCGTTCTGCCGAAACATATCTTCGTTGAACGAACCGTCTTTGTGGCGACAGCCGAAGTACCCTGAGCCGATCTCCCAGACCAGATCGCCACCTGGCTGTCGGTGGTATCGGGAGATGGAGCCCTCTCCGGTGTCATGATAGAAACCGCCCATTCTGGCACCGGTATTCAGGCTCAGGATGGCGTTGGCGGAAAGCGAGCCAAAGCTCATTGCGGAAATATTGAACACACTGGCGTTGTAGGGTTTATCACAGTTCCTGCCGATCAGAATCCGGAAGTCACTGCTGTCGAGGCGGGTGGGAGCGAGTGAATGGTTCATCCACTCGAATCCCTCGTCATACATCCCGAGTTGGGAGCCAAAAGGGCGTTTGTCGAGGACATTCTTGGCTCGCTGATAAACGATCGTGCGTTGCTCCCGAGAGAAGGGACGCTCCTCGGTGTCTGACTGGATAAAATACTGGCGGATTTCTGGCCCGACGGATTCGAGCAGGTACCGGAAGTTGGCCATGATCGGGTAATTCCGGCTGACCGTGTGCCGTCTTTGCAGCAGGTCGTAGGTGCCAAGGGCTGCGAAGGCACCAAAGATCAGCGGAAACGCCAAGCTTACGCCTGCGAACATGACCAGTCCAAAAGAGACGATAAAGCCGATGATGCTGAGCGCGTAGGCCGAATAGCGAAGCGGAAAGGTCTTGGTTTTTTCCATGGGATCCTCTGGTTGTCTCACAAAACCGGCTCGACCCGCTCACCGGATAAAGAAGAGTTTAGTCCTACGAAGCGGAGTTCTGCCGCGATTGGTCCGGACTTTGGCTGGTCCGTTGTCGATCATGGTCTATGATAAATATCAAGGCGGCGGTAATAATTGTAGTTTTGATGTTTTGAACTCAAAACATTATGATAACGCGCTTGTAATGTTTGAACTCCGATTCTGAATAAACGACTTATCAACTCAGGAGGCGCCATAACGTGGGCGAGGTAGTTAAAGACGAATATTCGACGGACTACGTGGCCGGCCAGGACAATATCACACCGTTCGGGCTGGATCTCCACGCACCGGTATTTCCGATTACGGCGATACTGGTTGTTGCGTTCGTAATAGGGACCCTGATGTTCCCCGGGCAGGCCAAAGAGCTGCTCGATGGAGCGAAATGGGACATTATCGCGACGTTTGACTGGTTTTTCCTGATCAGTGCCAACATTTTTGTGGTGGTTTGTTTGGCATTGATCTTCTTGCCAATGGGCAAGATCCGTATTGGCGGCCAAGACTGCAAGCCTGAATTCTCTACGATTTCCTGGTTTTGCATGCTGTTCGCGGCCGGCATGGGTATTGGTCTCATGTTCTGGGCCGTTGCCGAGCCCGTGGCTTACTACACAGGATGGTATGAGACGCCACTCAACGTGGAGGCCGGAACAAATGAAGCCCGCAATCTTGCCATGGGCGCGACCATGTACCACTGGGGTCTGCACCCCTGGGGCATCTATGCGATCGTTGCTCTTTCCCTGGCGTTTTTTGCCTTCAATAAGAACATGCCTCTGACCATCCGCTCGGCTTTTTTCCCTTTGCTTAAAGACAAAGTGTGGGGTTGGCCCGGTCACATTATTGATGTTTTGGCGGTTGTAGCGACCATTTTTGGTCTTGCGACATCCCTCGGTTTTGGCGCCCAGCAGGCGGCTTCTGGCCTCAATTATCTGTTTGATGTGGGCGCTGGAACGAACGTCCAGATGGCAATTATCGTGGGTGTTACAGCGCTTGCCTTGATCTCAGTGTTAAGGGGCCTGGATGGAGGCGTGAAAGTCCTGAGTAACATCAATATGGGCGTTGCAGCCATTCTGCTGTTGTTCGTTATTTTCGCCGGTCCAACCATGACCATTCTGGAAACCCTGTGGGTGACTTCTTCCAACTATGTTGGCAACGCGTTGCAGCTCAGTAACCCGTTTGGCCGTGAAGATGAGGCCTGGTTCCAGGGTTGGACTGTATTCTACTGGGCCTGGTGGATTTCCTGGTCACCGTTCGTAGGTATGTTTATTGCCCGTGTTTCCAAGGGACGTACCGTTCGTGAGTTTGTGACTGCAGTGCTGATCGTTCCGACCGTTATCACGGTTGTCTGGATGAGTGCTTTCGGTGGTGCTGCTATCGAACAGATTCAGCAGGGCGTTGGTGAACTGGCTGAGAACGGTCTGACTGAGGTTTCACTTGCGACCTTCCAGATGTTTGCGAATCTGCCGCTGACCGGGATCCTGTCATTCGTGGGCATTATTCTGGTGCTGGTGTTCTTCGTAACTTCGTCGGATTCCGGCTCGCTGGTTATCGACAGCATCACAGCCGGCGGCAAGACCGACGCTCCGACCGCTCAGCGTGTGTTCTGGGTAGTTGCAGAGGGTGCCATTGCTGCAGCCCTGATCTTTGGTGGTGGTGAGGATGCGCTCGGCGCAATCCAGGCGACTGCGATCAGTGCTGGTCTGCCGTTTACGGTCGTTCTCCTGGTCATGACGTGGGGACTTTTGAAGGGCCTCAGTCACGAGCGTAAACTTCTGATTGCCAGAGGTGAGCTCGCCTAAGAGTGCTTTGAGATAAAAAAACCGGGGCCCTGGCCCCGGTTTTTTTATGTCTGATTAGCGCTCAGAAACTGGCGAACGTGTCCATGGCGAAACGAGAGCGTTCCAGTGGCGTGAAGTGTGGCCGCTTGAGAGCCTCAATAGCCCTCAGGCGAGGCAGAAGCCCTCGACCGTTTGCCATCTGGATCGCCAGCCCGGGTCTGGCGTTAAGTTCCAACAACAGTGGCCCTTCGTTGGCATCTACCACCAGATCAACCCCCATGTAGCCGAGTCCGGTCGCTTCGTAGCAACGAGAGGCCATTTCCAGCATCTCGTCCCAGGCTTCAATCTGGATGTTTTCCAGAGCAAGACCGGTATCCGGGTGAAGTGTAATGGGACGGTTGAACTGAACTGCGTTCAGACTTCGACCGGACCCGATATCAAGACCGACGCCTACGGCTCCCTGATGCAGATTGGCTTTACCGTCCGATGCGGTTGTAGCCAGTCTCAGCATGGCCATCACTGGGTAACCCTGGAACACCACAATACGGATGTCGGGCACACCCTGATGCGAATACTTTGCCAGTGAAGGAGCGGATTCCACCAGGTTCTCGACAATCGCAACGTCCGGAGTGCCTGCAAGAGAGTAGAGACCGGCCAGAATATTGGTCAGGTGACGCTCAAGGAAAGGAGAATCGACACGGGAACCTGAAGCCTTGATGTAATCATCACCATCGCGCCCGGTGATCACCGTAATGCCTTTGCCGCCCGACCCCTTCGCCGGTTTTATCGCAAAGCCTTCAAGGTCTTCAGCCATCTCCCGGAAGTGGGATATTTCATGCTGTTGGCGGACAATCTGAAGCAGCTTGGGCGTTTTTACCCCGTATTCAGCAACCACCAGCTTGGTCTTCAGCTTGTTGTCCACCAGAGGGTACGACGAGCGCTCATTGTACCGGGAAATGTAGTCGACATTTCTCCGGTTCATATTGAGCATCCCGAGCCTCTTGAGAGATCGCGGTGAAATCCAGTCCATATCAGTCGTAAGCCTTCATTGGCGTGAACCGTCGAAGCTCGCTGAGCTTGTAGCCGGTGTATTGGCCCATCAACAGGATCAGCCCGAGGATCACGAGGTGCAGCTCCGGGAAGTTGAAGGTCAGATGGCCAGCCAGAGGCGCGCTCATCAGCAGATAGGCGCAGATGGCCACGAACAGGCTGCCGGCACCCTGAACCATGACCTCGTGGGCGCCTTCTTCCTCCCAGAGGATGGACATGCGCTCAATCGTCCAGGCAATGATAACCATCGGGAAGAAAGTGACCGTCATGCCAGTGTTGAATCCCATCTGGTAACCGATAATGCTCAAGCCCGCGGTGATGAAAATAACCAGAATGATCAGGGCGGATATTCGAGACACCAGCAACAGGTTGAGACTGGACAGATAACCGCGCATGAGCAGACCTATGGCGACAACCGACAGGAAAGCAATCAGCCCGGGCACCAGAGTTGTCTGGACGAAGGCCACGGCGATGAGCACGGGCATGAAAGTGCCAGAGGTACGGATGCCGATGACGATCCGCATGAAGGCCACCATGAGTGCGCCGAGTGGTAGCAACAGCAGCATCCGGAACATGCTTTGTTCTTCAATGGGCAGCTCATAGAAGCTCAGGAAACCGAGGCCGTTGGAGGCGGATTCCATGGTCGCCAGTTGCAGGGCCGGAACAGTTTGCCGGAGCATGGAGAAGCTCACTTCGGAATTTTCCCCGCCCACGACATCCAGCAAAGAAGCAGAGCCCTGACGCCAGAGCAACAGATCGTCAGGTACGCCCTGTTCAGCGGTTTTCGGGTTGAAGGTGAGCCACTGTTTGCCATTGTAGATTTGCAGATAGGGCATCAGCTGTTGCCGCCGGCGCGCATCCTCAAGCCTGAGGCCGTCGGCTATCCTGGCAGCGATACCGCTATGGTTGAGCATATCGACCAGAAGGTCCAGGTAGTTCTCTTCCGAGACCAGCAGGGTGGTGTTCTGGGTGCGGGTGTCTGGCTGCATCAGCCGGATCAGCTCTCGGGTCATGCTTTCTGGAGTACTCGAACGGACCCTGGCCTGGTCCAGTATTTCCTGAACGGCTGTGGCTTCGGGTTCTTCCCAAAAGGTCCTTGGTGTTTTCGGTTCCCGCACGGGAATTTCCGGTTGGGCGTTAGCATCCGGAATAAACTGGGCTTTGAAATACAGTGTCTGCGGTCCGGAGACTTCCCGCTTGCTCCATTCCGCCCGGCGGCTTCCCGAGCTGTCGATGATAGAGAAGCCGTAGCCAGGTGATGCAGCCTGCTCGGTAAGGATACGGAATCCCGGAGGTTGCTCGGGTATGTTGAGGCTGGCAAGCACTGATCCGTCGCCGGCGTCAAAATCGATTCGGGCCTCGACCATCCAGACAGGACGCTGCTCGCCTGTCAGCCAGGGGATACGAAGCTCAATGTGTCTCCAGACAGCAAGCGAAATGCCCGCTGCGATGAGGAGAAAAACGGCAATATAAAATGGCAGGCGCGAGCGGGTGGTCACGATTCGTTCCCGTTGCTTTTGCGGATGGATTCAGGCAATTCGGTGGCGTACTCCTTGCCGACATCGACCAGCATTACGTCACGCAGGATATTGCGGCCAATCAGAACTTCGTAGGTCAGGTTTGTTCTGTCGGCAAGTGTGAACTCGGCTACCTGCCGATGGTCGCCAATAAAGAACTGGAGTTCGACAACAACACGGCGCTCAGCCTCGTCCGCGCTGGCCTGGATAACCCGGACACGACGGGAAATTTCTTTCTCCAGGGTCACGAACTTGTCGGCGCCGGGAACGGGTACATCAAACCGCACCCAGTTGCTGCCATCCCGCTCAAACCGCGTGATGTTGCGTGCGTCGATGGAGGAAGTTTCGGCGCCGCTGTCGATTCGAGCTTTGTAGATCAAGCCGGGACCCGCGAGGTAGAAATTCTCTACCTCGCCGACAATGACTTTCCCCTTCAGGCGATCAGCGCGGCCTTTTGAGTTGTCTGTTGCGGGGCACTGCTTCTGGACCTGAACGGGCGGACATTCGGGCTTTTCTACCTGGGTGGCGATCGCGTCCAGTATGGTTTGAGTCGATGAGCGGGTCTGGGCAACGGCTTGCTCGTGTCGAGTCGCTGCATTCTCTTCCATGGTAACCAGAGTAGCACGCTGGCTCTTGACGGATCCCTGCAGCTCATTGAGGTCTGTTTTGGGAACCATGAAATAACGGTCTGCCGAACATCCCGTCAGTGTGAGGATGCCTGCGAGTGCGATGAAGGAAGGTTTAGGCAGTCCAGCCCGAAAACATTTCAAACCCATGAATAACCCCTGAGCTGGCAGCCTGTCATACCCGAGTGGGAACGGTGATGACGGTCTGTGCATGTGAAACCGGATAAAAACGGAATGGAAGTATACAACATCCAACCTGTGTGGTTGATTTACAGATGGTTAAGGGGCAGTAGTGTTTACCGTGACAGGAAATGTCCTTCACCGAGCACGGTTTCAGCACGCAGGTATTCCTGAATCACGGGGGAGCAATTGAGGTAGAAAAGCAGCAGTTCGCGCTGCACATCCTGATCCTGAATTCGGGCGGCAAAACTGATCAGCTCCCGGATGTTCTCGTCGCTTTCGGCACTGCTGGAAGGCATCCCGAAACTCTTTCCGTACCGGGTTTTAAGCAGGCTGGTGAGGCGCTCGAGGTGAAACTCGCCAGTGTGGGTAATGTGCGGCAGGATTCTGAATGCTTCCTTGTTGCCAGATGCGCCTGTACCGAACAATCCGGATTGGCTGTCCTGACTGGAGCCGTCATCGTGGAGAAACTCCGCCCCCAGCTTTCGCCACAATTCTTTCAGCATGATCTGTTATCCATTTCTGATCCCGTCCGTGCCCGTCATACGGTTACCAAAGGGTAATAACCACTTGGCGGGTGAACATTTTACCCTTTTAGACGATATTACGTTGGGCGTCCAGAGCTAGATGCCCGGGCTTCGAATTATTGCCAAACAGTCGTGGTCCTTACTGGCAGCACCAGTCAACTTGACGGTGCGCCGGGCAAAAGGTTCCCTGCGTGGGTTAGACTTTGTTCAAGCAGAATCGTACCGATCATTCATCTGAAAAGAGTTTTAATGGGAGTATTGCCAGGTGCCTGAAGCCATCATGGAACAGATGTTGTCCCGTCCTGATCTGATGGCGGCGCTGATGGTTGTTTTGATTCTTCTGGTCGTTCTGAAAGGGCTTTGGGGCAGGAATGGTCGACTTGAGCAGAACGTCGAACATTGGAGGCAGCATGCCGCAAGCCTCGAGAACCGACTGGCCGGGCTTGAGTCGGAGCTGGAGAGCCGGAAAGAGCGCTTTGCGCAGGTGGAAAGCGAACGTCAGACCCTGAGGGCAAAGGCGGAAGAGCTGTCCGAAGCGCTGGGTGAGGCCCGCATGTCGCTCCGGGAGCAGGAAGTGACAATTGATAAGGAGCGCCGGTCAGCCAGTGAGAAGCTGGAGCTGCTTGAGCGTAACCGTGACGCCCTGAAGCAGGAGTTTGAAAACCTTGCCAACAAGATTTTCGAGCAGAAGAGCGAGCGTTTCAGCCAGCAGACACGAACCAGCCTGGATACCCTGCTTAATCCGTTCAGGGATCAGCTGCAGGACTTTCGAAAGCGCGTCGAGGACGTGTATACCAATGAAACCCGGGACCGTCAGGCCCTGCGCAGTGAGATCAAATCACTACAGGACCTGAACCGACAGATCACGGAAGAAGCCGCCAACCTGACCCGTGCACTGAAGGGTGACAAGAAAATCCAGGGCAACTGGGGTGAGCTGATTCTCGAGCGTGTACTGGAAAAGTCCGGCCTCCGTAAGGGGGTTGAATACGACACCCAGGGCAGTTATCGGGACAGCGATAATCAGCTGTATCGGCCGGATGTCATCGTGCATCTGCCAGACAACCGTAACCTGATCATTGATTCCAAGGTGTCTTTGGTGGCTTACCAGCAGTGGGTTACGGAAGACGAGGATTCCGTGGTCAGGGAAGAGGCTTTGAAACAGCATGTTGAGGCCGTTCGAAATCACATCCGTACGTTGAGTGAAAAGGACTACAGCCAACTGCATGGCCTTCATTCGCCGGATTTCGTGCTTTTGTTCATGCCAATCGAGCCTGCCTTTGTGGCGGCGTTTCAACAGGACGAGAACCTTTTCGCAGAAGCCTTTGAGCGAAAGATTATTGTGGTAACTCCAACAACCTTGTTGGCAACATTGAGAACAATCGAAAACATCTGGCGTTATGAGCGTCAGAGCCAGAATGCCCGACGAATCGCCGAGCGGGCAGGCGCGGTTTATGACAAACTCAGGGTGTTCGTGGAAGCGATGGAACGCCTCGGCACCCAGTTGCATACCGCCCAGGGAACCTACGACTCGGCCATGAACACCCTGACCCGCGGGCGGGGTAACCTGATCTCGCAGGCCAATCGCTTTGTTGAGCTGGGTGTTCGGGTCAAGAAAGAATTGCCCAAGGGGATCATGGATCAGGCGGAAGTGGACGATTCCGACGAATTCCTTCATTCCGGGGACGACGACCGGCCTGATTCTGAGGAGCAGGCGATTGGTGCAGATAACGAGCAGGAGTAGATGCCATGGCAGTATTATTTGGAACAGGTCGCTGTTTTGTCCTGGGGGCCGCCCTGGCTTCCATGCTCCTGGCGGGGCCCGCGCTGGCGCTGGCGCCCGAACATGAAACCCGCAGGCTGATGCTGGCTACGGAAGAGGCCGTTGTTGCAGAAAACTGGGGTGAGGCTGCGGAATACCTCAACCGGTTGCAGCAACTGGAGGGGGAAAAGCCGGAAGACTACTATTTTTATCGGGGCAGGGTGATGCTCCAGTCCTCCCATTTGAACGAGGCCCAGTCGGCCCTTGAGACCTATGTAAGCCAGGCGGGTGCGGAGGGAGCCCACTATCAGGAATCCCTTCAGCTGATCACCTCTATCGAGAAGACCAGGCGACAGAACGCTGTCGCACCCCAGGCTGCTGGCGAAAGCGAGCCGGTTGCGGTTATTGAACCAGCGGGTGAGGGCCGCGTTGAGTCACTGCGCAAGCTCTATCTGGCGGATTCAGACCGTGAAGCCTTGACCCTTCATATCAACAGCCTTCTTGAACTCGCAGGCTGGCGCCGTGATCAGGCAGTGGTGCGGCTGGACCGGCCGGCAGATGTGGAATATCGCCTGGGAACCCAGGGAGACGAGATTCAGGTGCAGGAAATCAGGCGAGCCGAAGATGGCCGTATACTGAGGAGCACCGAGCCGATGTCGGTGTTTGGCATTAACCCCCAGGTTGAGTGGCGTTGTGAAGCCGCTGTTTCGACCTGCTGGGTTTACGATCCAAGGGATGGCTCCCGCCTGCTTCAACTGGCCGCGAACCGTGAGCGAGTTCAGGAGATTGCTGAGACGCTGGGGCAGTTGATCCGGACACTTCAGCTACCGTCCGGATCCTGATTCAATCAGGGAGGTTGCCTCGTTCGCCCTCCCGGTATGCGCCGGGCGTCACCCCTGTCCACTTCTTGAAAGCCCTGTGGAAGGTTGAGGGCTCGGTGAAGCCAACCTTGGCCGCGATGTCGTTGATGGGCAGGTCCTGCCGGCTCAAGTAGTAAATCGCCATATCCCGCCGTAGCAGGTCCTTGATTTCCTGAAACGAGGTATTTTCCTGCTTCAGCCGGCGACGCAGCGTTTGCGGGCTGGTATGTAGCTCTGCGGCAATCCATTCGAAATCCGGTAACGGCTTTGAGAAATCTCTCCCGATCAGCGCACGAATCCGCCCCGTAAAGGTGTTGCTCTCGTCAGGCCGGGACAGCAGGTCTGCGGGCGACGTCTTCAGGAATTGCCGCATCTCCGGCCTGTCGCGGATAACTGGCGCAGACAGGAAGCGTTTGTCGAAGGTGAGGGCAATCCTGTCGGATTCGAACGCCAGGGGGCAGTGGAAAATGTGCCGGTATTCGTCGCCGTGGGTCGGCCGGGGGTAATCGAACTCCGCCTTTTCCAGTTCTATCGGTTGCCCGATGAGCCAGCTTCCCAAGCGATGCCAGATTACGAGGATGCTTTCCCTCAAGAAGAAACTGGGATCGTTTATTTCGCCTTCCATCCGGGCCACCAGTCGGGCATTGTCCTCGCCGATTTCGAGCTCCATCGATACCATGGGCTCGAAGAGCCGGGAAAACTGGAAGGCTTGCCGGTACACCGATTCCAGGTTGGGGCAGTCAATCACCAGCGCACACATGGTTGCGAAGGTGCCTGTCCGGGCCCGCCGGGGCCCAAGCCCCATAAACTCGTCCCCCATCCGGTTCCAGAGTACCTGCATAAGATGGCTGAACTGGTCGCTGCTGACCCGGGCCATCTCGATACGTAGGAGATCGGGCGAGATTCCTGCCTCCCGGAGCATTTCCCGGGTATCAAAACCAAGTCTTTCAGCACCCCCCAGGGCAGCCTGAACAAAGTGCTTCGAAACCGTCAGATCGGACATCACGCTCGCCATTCCATAAAAACGAAACCCATCATAAAACCCCGGCAGAACAATGCAACCGAAGCCGTCCGGACAGGCTGGTAGAAACGGCCAATCGGAATGACGGAACCGGCAGTTGGCCCCGTTGGCAAAACCGGGCAGCATGAAGGAAACGAATGCTATTCGGACAACTCTCACAATAAAAAGGAGATCATCATGGCGGGTCCTCTGACTTCGCTGAAAGTTCTGGACTTCAGTACCTTGCTGCCCGGTCCCTACGCCACCATGCTGCTGGCCGATATGGGGGCAGATGTATTACGTGTGGAAGCGCCGGACCGGGTGGATCTGACACGGGTGATGCCGCCCCATGATGCGGGAGTGAGCACGGCTCATGGTTTTCTGAATCGAGGCAAGAAGTCGCTCGGTCTCAACCTCAAAGAGCCGGGGAGCCGGGAAAAAGTCCTGGAGCTGGTCAAAGACCACGACATTGTTGTCGAGCAGTTCCGCCCGGGAGTGATGGACCGGCTCGGCATTGGCTACGAGGCCCTCAAGGCAGTAAATCCTCGTCTCATCTATTGCTCCATTACCGGTTACGGCCAGACCGGCCCCTACAAGGACCGCGCGGGCCATGACATCAATTATCTCTCCCTGGCGGGCGTCAGCAGCCACTGCGGCCGAGCCGACAGCGGCCCGCCACCCATGGGTATACAGATTGCGGATGTGGCTGGTGGTTCTCACCATGCCGTGATGGGCATCCTGGCTGCGGTAATTCACCGGCAACAAACCGGAGAAGGGCAGTTTGTTGATATCAGCATGACCGATGCCGCGTTCGCGCTGAACGCCATGGCCGGGGCGGCCTGCCTCGCCGGAGGCCAGGAACAGAAGCCGGAACGCGCGTTGCTGAACGGCGGCTCCTTTTACGACTACTACCAGACGCGCGACGGTCGCTGGCTTTCAGTTGGCAGTCTCGAGCCGCAGTTCGCTTCCCGCTTGTTCCACACCCTGGGGATCTCTGAGGTAACCAGCCTCGCCATGAGCCAGAATCCTGAGCATCAGCAACACCTGAAAGCGGTTCTGAAAGAAAAGATTGTAGAGAAACCCCTGGCGGAGTGGCAGGAGATTTTTGCCGACGAGGATGCCTGCGTGGAGCCGGTTCTGACCATTTCGGAGGCCGCCGAGCACCCACAGCTTAAGGCAAGGGACATGGTGATTGGTGTTGATAGGGGGGATGGCACTCAACAACCGCAGATCGGATTCCCGATCAAGTTCGAGAAAACGCCATCGGAAACGTCCCGCATTGGCAAAATGCTCGGAGCTGATAACGATCAGTTTCTTTAGAAGAAAATAACGTGAATAAGTGTTCAGTTTTGTCTGGCTGAAAAGGAGGGCTCTGCTAGTTTTATAAATGTCACCGGAAATGGTGAAAACGTAGTGAACAAATACAAGGAATACACTATGAAGCTCAGGAAAACCCCGAGTGGCAAACATGCCCTCAGTCTCACTGTCGCCCTGCTTGGCAGTACTTTGCTGGCAGGTTGTTTTGATAGCGATAACGACTCTTCCGGCCCCTCACAGGCTGAGGTGGATCCCAATCTTTTTCCGTCTGATGGTCAGCTAGAGGCGACCATCCGTCGAACTACGGGCGGCGTGCCTCATATCGTCGCTGACGACCTGAAATCTGCGGCTTTCGGACATGGCTATGCGCAGGCGCAGGACAATGTTTGTATGCTGGCTGAGGCGGTTGTGAAGGCCCGAAGCGAGAGAGCGAAGTACTTTGGGCCTGGACCGGATGCGGGATTTGGTGTCGGTATCAATATAGTCAATGACTTTAGTTACAAGGCTCAGCAGATATACGCCGGCGCAGAGGCCGAGTTCCCCACGCTGAGCCCTGAGAGTCGAGCGCTGATTGAAGGCTTTACAGAGGGGTACAACCGGTACGTCAACGAAACCGATGCCTCTCAGTTCCCTGTAGAATGTGCGGATCAGGATTGGGTCAAACCGATAACGCCGGTGGATTTGCTGGCTCATTATCGCATTGTTGGTCAGTACGCCAGCGGTGCGCTGTTTGCCACAGGGGCGGTTTTCCTCGCAGTTCCTCCGGGAGAGACTCCGGCACCGACACCGGTAAGTTCGGTGACCAATGTTGATGAGGTTAATCAGCTTCTCAAGAACGTCGTGGCAACTGCAGAGGCTGGCGCGAAATCACAGACCAATTTCGCGGATATGGGCCTTGCCAGTAACGCGTGGGGTATTGGTAGCGAGCTGACCGAGCAGGGCCGGGGCGCTCTCTTGGCGAACCCGCACTTCCCTTACACAGGACATCGGCGCCTCTACGAGGTTCAGATGACCGTGCCGGGTTACCTGAATGTTCATGGCGCTGGACTGCTGGGTACGGCGATTCCTCTGATCAATTTTAATGAGAATCTTGCCTGGTCTCACACAGTAACGACCAGCCGTCGTTTTACCTGGTATGAGCTGGTACTCAAGGACGACGGAGAGTTTCTCACTTATGTGAAAGACGGAGTGGAAAAGCCGATCACCTCTGAGACCTATCAGATTGAGGTCGATATGGGGATGGCTCAACCTGTGGTTCTGGAGAGAACGTTCTACTTCTCCGAGTACGGCCCGATGATCGCCGCGAACGCTGTCAGTAATCAGCTGCCATCCTGGGGTGACAACGGTGCGTTGAATACCTCCTCAATGGTGGCTCACACCTATCGTGATGCCAATGCCAACACTGGTGGTCTTCTGGACACCTGGTTGGGTATGAGTCGAGCCAGTAATCTTGAGGAGTTCCAGGGTGTCTTCCAGAACTGTGGTTCCACCCTCTGGACCAATACCACCTATGCGGATGATCAGGGCAATGCGTTCTACATCGACAGCAGCTCGGTACCGAACCTTTCCGAGAAAGCCATTGCGCTCGTGAATTTCAGAAGGGCAGGCAGTGCAGCATACGCTGGCCTCTTTGACCAGGGCGTTACGTTGCTCGACGGCAGACTCTCCCAGGAGGACTGGGTGGAGACCGCTTGTGGTCCTTTGGTGCCTTATGACCAGAAGCCAAAACTGGTTAGATCGGATTGGGTACAGAACTCCAACAGCAGCTACTGGTCAACCAATCCGGACGAGTTCCTGACAGGCTTCTCACCTCTGTTTGGTGATGAAAAAGCCCCTATCAATGCTCGGACGCGCCTGGGCATCAAGATGCTTCAGAATCTGATGGATCCTGGCTTTCCGGATGCGCCGCTTCCAGCCGGACAGGACGGAAAGTTCAGTGCAGAAGAGTTGATCGGCGTGATCTGGAACAACCGGGCCTGGTATGCAGAACAGTTCCTGCCGGAGCTTTTGCAGCGTTGTGATGCGATTGGCAGTACGGCAGTTAATGGCGTCGATCTGTCTTCCTGGTGCCAATCTCTGAGCACTTGGGATGGCCTGTACAATCGGGACAGCGTGGGCGCTCATATTTTCCGGGTGTTCATGGCGAATTATCGTAATGATCTGGATTCAGATCTTACAACGCCGTTTAGCCCGGCTGACCCTGTAGGCACACCGGCGGATCCTTCCGACGAGAATGCAGGTACAGCGAGCGACACGATGCTTCTGGCGCTTGCTGATGGTGTGACTGCTCTGCAGTCTCAGGGAATTTTGCCGACTGATGCATTGGGCGACCTGCAATATTACCGCGCTTCCGGTGGTGTGGTTCCCGGTTCCGGTGGGGCTCCCGTTTTCCAGACCCAGCCAATTCCCTGGCACGGCGGTGACGGCAGCATTGACGGGGCTTTCAATGCGATCGGTGTGGTGACAGATCCGTTCCTGGAGGATACCCGGTTCCCGCGGATTGCACCTTCAACCATCGATAACACGGCAGGGCTATCAGACGGCTCTGATGGCATCGACGGTTGGCTCATGGCCAGGGGTACTAGCTGGCACTTCGGGTTGGAATTTACGGACAATGGCCCGGAGGCTTATGGTCTAGTGAGTTATTCCCAGTCTACAGATGCCATGTCACCATTCTTCAGTGATCAGAGCGAGCAGTATTCCAACAAGGACTACCGCCAGTTGTTCTTTACTGAAGGAGATATTCAGGCGAATCTGTTGCCGCAGGGTGAGACTGTTATTTCTTCAGAGTAAGGCTCAAATCAGGATGAAAACGCCGCGCTCTAACGAGTGCGGCGTTTTTTGTTGCTATTAGTCATGCCGTTGAGCTCAATTAAGAGCGCCATCTAGCCACTTGTAAAGCAGGCAAACCCCTCTTTTTTAGCTATCTTTCTTCCGCTATACCACTGCCCCCTTTGGCTATCGAAGCGCTGTCAGCCATCCTCATAATTTATGTTTGTCTCAATAGTGTGAGCTTCTGAACTGCTGCAAAAGTCCTGGGGTGTGGGGGCTCTTCGATATGTTGATCGCTCGTCCCTGACCACTGCTGGGCATCCTAAAAAAAAGCCCCGGCGATGCCGGGGCTTGGTAGACAGAAGCAAGTCCTTACGGAGCAGCCTGTTCGTCCTGATCGAGTGCGTTGGCCAGAGTCGGACTGGTTCCCAGTGCATCGATGTTATTGGGGGACGCTGGGACGTTACCACCGCTCAGCGCTTGAGCTGTTTGAGTGACCATTACTGTAAATGCATCACTGGTAACGGCAAACCCACCCGGGCAAGCATCATTTGGCGCTTGAGGCGCTACAAAAGTACCGTGATTTGCGGTAGAGCATGGGTCACTGCCATCAAAGAATACAGCGACCGGTGTAGCGGCAGAGCCTGAGAGGTCTTCACCCTGAAGCAGGTTAAGGTCGGCATCATCTGCAAGGTTGGTACCACCTATGCCCAGATCCAACAGTGCCATCAGAGGCTCTGTGCCAGCTAGTGGTGCGGAGAATGCCGGGCTAAGTGGATTGACGTTGGCTTCGTTTGGTACGGTGCTGTCGCCCACCACTTCCGTGATCAGCAGGTTGCTTGTAGAGGCGCCAAGCCCCTTGGCAAAGTTCACCGGATCACCTGCATCAGAGATGGACTGGAAGACATAGAAGAAGCTCTCAAAATCAGAGCTGCCCTGGGTTACACCAGCGTTTGCCAGTCCACCAAGAACCCGACCGGAGATGCTCGGAGAGTTTTCGATCAGGCGGGTGACTTGACCACCCGTGTTGTGTAAAACCACAGAGCCAAGGGTCGGGAACGTGAAGTTATCAAGCGGAGCTCCGGCCTGATCGTAGGTGCTGTTAAGCACAAAGTTCAGAGTCGCGTCGTTTGCCAGAGAGGCAAAGACCGTCCCAGAAATGCCGCCTAGCGAGTGCCCAATGAAGTTGACCGGAACTCCGGCGAGATCTCCCTGGGTTCCGGGATTTCCATCGATGTCCATGGTCTGGATTGACGCTGCTACGTTCAGCAGATCCACAACGCCTTGGCGAAGGTTGTCGCGGCTGTTCATCATATTCAGCGGATTGATGAACAGGCTGCCGGAGGAAATGTTGGCCAGATCAGTGGCCACCGGCTGTAGCGACTCGTTGGCCGTGTAACCGAAGTGGCGTTCACCAATGTAGTCGGCGTTGATGAGTGCATTGAGTTGGGCCTCCAACGGGCTGCCAGCAACTCCTGGCGCCTGCAGCAATTGATTCACTGCTGCTGTCAGAGTGGTCTCGTCCAGCGCTGAGAGCCCCGGCACTGTCCCCGGCCCAGGAACTGCTCCGGGTTCTGCGCCGGCTAGGCCGTGCAGAGGCTGATCAATTGCGACCACCGCCTGACAGGAACTTTGCGCAAGAAGTATTGCAGGGAGCATCGCCACACTGCGATCGACGGTAATGCCGTGCTGAAAGATGGTTACGCCGTTTGGCTTGGTGGCATCAACACAGGCTTGGGGCCTGGAATCGGTTGACGGATTAAATATGACAACCGGAACCGTAGTGTCTGCGTTTTTCTGTGGGAACGGGAAATAACCATTCACGTTGAGCGTTCCGTCTATATCACGAAGGAACGAGAAAATTGTTTCGCCAGGAGCGAGGTTCTCATTCAGACCTGCTTCCATTCTTTCATTGCCGGTCCAGCTGCCTGTGACAATACCAGTTCCGGTTTCACCCGGAAGACGCTGGAAGTAAGGTAAGGTTATTGCGCCTTGATGAACCTGAACCTGAGCAGCTGCCTGCACAATAGCGTTCGTTGGGTCTTGAAGAGCCAGTCCTTGAATGGTGGTCAGGTCCCCTGCCTCGGACTTCGGATAGAAGAACGACGGACGTGGTACAGGCAGATGAATCGTATCGCCAACTTCAGCTCCGATGGCGGTGCGCAGAACGGTCTCTGGATCTGCAGTCAAAGCTTCCTGCACATTGGAAAGCGCTGTGATGGCTGCCAGTTCCTGGGCTGTCAAGGTCGATGGGTCAAGTTGCGGCGGTTCTGCCGACAGAAGAGCTACTTTCTCCAGAATATCGGTGAGCTTTGCTGTTAGCTCAGAGAAATTCAGGTCGGGGAAATTATCCCGAACAGCTTTGAGCTGGGCTGTAAAACCAATCTTCTGACCGAGAGCTGTGCCATAAGCTGCCGGTGCCATCATGGCGCGCAGCACGTCCATGTCGGAGTTGGTCGTGAAGGTGTAGGCCAGGGCCGATTTTGGCGTGTCTTCGACAGGAAGAGTTGCCAGGAACCCGTTGGCCAACTGATCAGAAGTTTGCAGCAGAGTTTTCACGTTTGCCAGTGCAGGATTGCCCAGAACACCATCCGCCAGCGCGACATCCTGAACGGAACGCTCAATCGGTTTTCCATTTGCACCAAGAACATCATCGGTGACGACAACGAGGTACTTCTGGCCTTCAGTCAGTGGTTCAAGCGGTACAACGCGAACGGCATTATTTGCCCCGCCATCCACGCTTACGACGTCAGCGCGGAAGTTGGGCTGCTCCAGATCCAATCCTTGTCCGAAAGGGTTAGTGGCGACGATGCTCGATGGATTGGTGTTAGGCAGAGCTTCCGGTGCAGATTCGATAGCAGGTCCGACGTTGAGGGGAAGCAAGAAAACCGTTGCATTCGCCATCACGGTCGCAGGATTCAATTCACCATCAAATTTCAAGGTGAATGCGCCGGAGGTAGAAAAGCCGGAAAGATCGTTGACCGCATCATCGGCCGGAGAAGTGCCGCCAGAGAGACCTGTAAAGTCATAGTTAGCGCTCTGGGTGGCACCCAGCAACAGGATTAGGTCAGAGTTGATTGGGAACTTTGGCTCTGCGGCGATGGGGTTCGGGTCGTAAATTGGGCGAACGATTGACTTATCAATCGTCGTATCTTCAATTAAATATTCCGGATTGGCATTCGCCCCCGTCTCGCCGCTATCAAAGCAGCCTGTAAGTCCAACGGAAGACGCCACGGCAAGACTTATTAGAGTTTTCTTGAACATGGGTGGAACCTTTTCCTGTTGTTGTGTCGTTATGTTCGGCAGCTGACGGGGCCGGTCTGATCCGGTAAGCCCGTTGTCAGTGGCCTGTTCTGCTTAAACTGTTGTCTGAAATTGTAGCCAGCGCTGTAAGCCAATTTCTGTATCTCTGACTATAGCGACAGTATGGCAAGTGTTGATCAGCCAAAAGTGTGATTCTTCTGGATTGAATCCTCCCCGCACAGTTGGAGTTCGGCCTTTGAGAAAAATAGTTGCCGGATAACGGTTTGTCGAGGTCCGGCAACAGGGAAATTGAGGCGCAGTCGAGGTTTACTCGAAGCGCGAGAAATCCGGTGCGCGTTTTTCCATGAAGGCCCGGAAGGCTTCGGCGGCTTCCGGGGATTTCAGACGCTCTGCAAACAGCTGTCCCTCTTCCAGCATGGTTTCCCGAAGTGCTTCCATGGTTGGCTTGTTAAGAAGCGCTTTGGTGGCTCGAATCGCCGCCGGGGCTTTTTCAGTGAGCCGCTGGCAGGCTTCAAAGGCATTGGCTTCGGTCTGCTCAGGTTCGCAAACCCGGTTGATCAGGCCAAGCCGAAGAGCTTCTTCCGCGGAGAAGGCACCACCAAGCATCAGCAGCTCCGCGGTGCGCACCCGGCCAATCCAGGAGGGAAGTAGCAGGCTGGAGCCGCCTTCGGGGCACAGGCCGAGGCTGGCAAAGGGCATCTGGAATGCTGTGTTGTTGCCGGCGAACACGAGATCGCAGTGCAGCAACATGGTGGTCCCAATGCCGACTGCCGCGCCATTAACCGACGCCACCACAGGTTTGGTTGCACTGGCCAGTAACAAAAGAAAGCGACCTACGGGCGTTTGTTCGAAATCACCGGGCAAGCCGGCGGCAAACTCGCCCAGGTCGTTGCCTGCGGTGAAACACTCGCTGCTGCCGGTAAAGAGTACGCACCGGATTTTGGTATCATCCCTGGCTTGTTCCAGAGCATCGCCCATGGCGGTGTACATGGCGTGGGTGAGGGCGTTCTTGCGCTCTGGCCGGTTCAGTCGAACGATGAGAATCCGGGCTTTGATTTCGGTGAGGACAAGGTCAGTCACGGTGCCTCCTGCGGTGTTATTCTAGTTTGGTTAGGATGATACCTTTTTCTGGTGGCGTTGTTCACGGGTTTTAATCCTTGCTTCGCCATCTGTCGAATCACTCGCCAAACCGATTTTCTGGTAAACTCTCGCCTCCCGATTTTTGATGACACGACATAACGATATCAAGCTGATGAGGCGCCTATGACCACCGTAATCCGCCAGGACGATCTGATTGAAAGCGTAGCGGACGCGCTGCAGTTCATTTCCTACTACCATCCGAAAGATTTCATTGATGGTGTGTATGAGGCTTACCAAAAGGAAGAGTCCCAGGCGGCGAAGGACGCCATGGCCCAGATCCTGATCAACTCGCGCATGTGTGCGGAAGGTCATCGGCCCTTGTGTCAGGACACTGGTATTGTGACGGTATTCGTCAACATTGGTATGAACGTTCAGTGGGACTGCGAGCTACCCCTGGATGATGTGATCAACGAAGGGGTGCGTCGCGCCTACACCCATCCGGACAACGTGCTGCGCGCTTCTATTCTGGATGACCCGGACGGCAAGCGTAAGAACACCGGTGATAACACGCCGGCTATCATCCACTACAAGATGGTTCCGGGCGATACGGTTGAAGTGCACGTGGCTGCCAAAGGTGGTGGTTCAGAGGCCAAGTCCAAGTTCGCGATGCTGAATCCGTCCGATTCGGTTGTCGATTGGGTTCTTAAAATGGTCCCGCAGATGGGGGCTGGCTGGTGCCCGCCTGGCATGCTGGGTATTGGTATTGGCGGTACCGCCGAAAAGGCGATGGAAATGGCCAAGGAATCCCTGCTGGATCCGATCGATATCCACGACCTGAAAGCGCGCGGTGCGTCGAACAGAGCCGAGGAACTGCGTCTTGAGCTGTTCGACAAGGTGAATGATCTCGGTATCGGTGCCCAGGGGCTGGGTGGCCTGACCACCGTTCTGGACGTTAAGGTCAAGGATTACCCGACGCACGCTGCCAATAAGCCGGTGGCCATCATCCCGAACTGTGCTGCGACTCGCCACGCGCATTTCACTCTGGATGGCACCGGACCTTCCTTGCAGACGCCGCCGCGCCTGGAAGACTGGCCGGAAATCACCTGGGAAGTGGGCGACAACGTGCGTCGCGTGAACCTCGATACGGTGACCCCGGAAGACGTAAAGGACTGGCAGCCGGGCGAAACCGTCCTGCTCTCCGGCAAGATGCTGACTGGCCGGGATGCTGCCCACAAGAAGATGGTCGACATGATCGAGAAAGGCGAGGAACTGCCAGTCGATCTGAAGGGTCGCTTCATTTATTACGTGGGCCCTGTTGATCCGGTGCGCGAAGAGGTCGTTGGTCCTGCAGGCCCGACGACTGCGACCCGAATGGACAAGTTTACCCACACCATGCTCGAGAAGACCGGCCTTACCGGCATGATCGGTAAAGCAGAGCGCGGTCAGGTGGCCATCGACGCCATCAAGGAATTCGGTGCGGTCTACCTGATGGCCGTGGGCGGGTCCGCTTACCTGGTCTCCAAGGCCATCAAGAATGCGGAAGTGGTTGCCTTCCCGGAACTGGGAATGGAAGCCATTTACGAGTTCGAGGTCGAAGACATGCCGGTCACAGTCGCCGTTGATTCGCGCGGCTCGTCTGTGCACCAGACAGGCCCTGCGGAGTGGCACGAGAAGATCATTGCTGCCAAGGCGGTCTGATCTCGGTAGGTTGCCGAAAAAACAAAAGGGCCGGACGAGTATATCGTCCGGCCCTTTTTCGTTGGCTGGCGCAGCTACCTCAACTTGAACAGCTGATATTCAGGTGCTTGCCCCAATCCGGCGGCAATGCAGCATAAGCCTCACTTTCCGGTTGCTCGTCATAGGGGCGCTCGAGAACTTTCAATAGTGCTTTCATCGGCTCGTAATCCCCGTTTCGAGCTTCCTGGATGACCTGCTGGGCCAGGTAGTTCCTCAGCACATACTTCGGATTTACGCGGCGCATGGCGTATTCCCGCTCATCATGAGCGCGGCTTTCGTTCAGGAGTCTCTCCTCATAACGCTCCAGCCACTGGTCTGCCACACTTCGATCTACAAACAGATCCCGCACCGGCCCATGGCCATGGCTGTGCAGATTCGAGAGCGCCCGGAAGAAGGCCGTGTAGTCGACATGGTGCTCGTGCATCATGCTGAAGGTATCCATGATCAGGCTCAGGTCCGCTTCATCCTCGATGATCAGGCCAAGCTTGTCTCGCATGTTCTGGAGGAAGCGCTCGTTGTAGGCCACTTCATAGCGGCGAAGCCCCCGGCGCACGTCGTCCTCCTCCATTACCGGGAGCAGGGCTGTGGCCAGGTAGCGGCAATTCTCGAACCCGACTTGTGGTTGACGGTTGTAGGCGTAGCGCCCGCCCTGGTCGGTATGGTTGCTTATATAGCCGGCATCGAAATCATCAAGGAATGCGAAAGGGCCATAATCAAAGGTGTCGCCGATGATGGACATGTTGTCGCTGTTCATCACGCCATGGCAGAAGCCGACTGCCTGCCAGTCCGCAATCGTTCTTGCGGTGCGTTCCACCACTTCCTCGAACCAGCGGGCGTATCGATCGTCATTTGGCAGGTTGATCAGGTGAGGGAAGTGCAGCGAGATCACATGCTCAAGCAGAGTCTTTACGCTTTCAGGCCCTTCGTGGTGCGCGGCGAACTCGAAGTGTCCGAAGCGAATATGGCTTTGAGCCACGCGCACCAGTGCAGCCGCCGTCTCGATGGATTCCCTGCGCACCGGGTCTTTGGCGCTCACCATGAACAGTGCCCGGGTGGTAGGGATACCCAGTCCGTGCATGGCTTCACTGCACAGGTATTCGCGAATGGTGGAGCGAAGCACGGCGCGGCCATCCCCGAAGCGGGAGTAGGGAGTCATACCGGCGCCTTTGAGGTGCCAGTCCCAGCGTCGTCCATCGGGGCCAACGGTTTCCCACAGTAGCAGTCCACGGCCGTCGCCCAGGTCGGGATTGTAGGCGCCGAACTGATGGCCCGTGTATTTCATGGCCACCGGGTCCATGCCCTCCAGTAATTCAGAGCCTGCGCCCACGCCGGTCCAGTCCGATTCGGAATCGGCGCGAAAGCCCATCTGCTCGGCGAGCTTGTGGTTGAAACACACCATCTTTGCGTTTTTCAGTGGTGAGGGCTGAACCCGGGTATAAAAGCTGTCCGGGAGCTCCAGGTAGCGATGCTCTATTCGAAAATCGTTGCCACTCATAAAACGCCTATACTCCCATTGGTATGAATTCTGCTGCCGTCTCTCTTAAATAATCTATTAAACCGGAAATCCAACGTGTCTGATCGCTCGCTCGAACAAACCGTCAGTGCCCTGATTCAACAGGAGGGCCTGCCCGATGCCTACGCCGAAACGGTAGAAAAGACCATTCTGCCGCTCGCAGACCGAATCTGTGCGCTCCATGATACGGAAAAGCAACCCATTGTGGTTGGTATTCACGGAGCCCAGGGTACGGGTAAGTCTACGTTGACACTCTTTTTACGGGAAATTCTGCTGCGCCACCGCAACCGGTCTGCGGCCAATTTTTCCCTGGATGATATTTACCTTACCAGGGGTGAGCGCCAGGACCTCGCCGAACGGGTGCACCCGTTGTTTATAACCCGTGGCGTGCCGGGAACACACGACGTTGCGCTCGGGCAACAGGTCTTGAACCGCTTGCGCAGTGCAGCGCCTGAAGATGCCACCCCGATTCCTGCATTCGACAAGTCGCGGGACGACCGGGTTCCCCGGGATCAGTGGCCTGTCTTCGGGGGAAGGGCGGAGGTCATTCTTCTTGAGGGGTGGTGCCTTGATGCGCGACCGGAGCAAGACAGTGCGCTTGCCCAGCCGATGAATCCTCTGGAGGAGAACGAGGACCCGGACGGCGTCTGGCGCAGCTATGTTAATGATCAGTTGAAAGGGGAATATCGGAAGTTTTTTGACGAAATCGATTTTCTGATCATGTTGAAGGCTCCCTCCATGGCGTGTGTTCTTGAGTGGCGTCGGCTTCAGGAGCAAAAGCTGGCAAATAAAATCCGTAATGCACCAAAAAGTGGCGGGCCCCATGATGGTGCACAGGAGTTGCGCATTATGACCGACGAAGAAGTCGGCCGCTTCGTGATGCACTATGAACGGGTTACTCGTGCCTGCCTCGCAGAAATGCCTGGGCGGGCTGATGTTCTGATCAACGTGGCCGAGGACCATTCCCTTGGCCTTCCGCAGTTTCGCGAAGCCTAACGGAGACCGGCCATGGCCAGACCCCATTTGATTCTCTTCTCGGATCTGGACGGCACCCTGCTGGACCACGACGACTACCGCTGGCACGCGGCGGGGCCCGCCCTGGAAAGGCTGAAGGCAGCCAATATTCCCCTGGTGCTTAACTCCAGCAAAACCATGCCGGAGATCCGGGCTTTGAGGGAAGAACTTGGAAACAACGATCCGTTTATTGTCGAAAACGGTGCAGCCGTGGTTATTCCGCCCCACGCCCTGGGCAATGCGGAAGAAGAAGTGGTGAATTTTGGTGCAACCCGGGAACGCGTCCTTGAGGTGCTGGGCACGCAACGGAAGAAGGGCGCGCGATTCAGGGGCTTTGCCGACATGTCTACCGATGAACTGGCAGCGCAGACCGGCCTGGATCCGGCAGCGGCCGGGCGGGCCAAAGAGCGGCTGGGAACCGAACCATTGATCTGGCAGGGCTCGGAGCAGGAGCTGGCGGAGTTTGAAGCGGCTCTGAGTGCCGAGGATCTCCGCCTGGTAGCGGGCGGACGTTTTCTCCATGCCATGGGTATATTTGATAAAGCCGATGGGGCCCGGTTCTTGCTAAACAAATACAAAGAGCAATACCGGGAGCAGTATGGCGATGGGCCAGTGTTGGCCATTGCCCTGGGTGATAGCCCCAACGATCAGCAGATGCTTGAATCGGCGGATATACCGGTGGTGATCCGGGGCATAAAAAGCGAAGAGGTTCAGTTGCCTTCGGCAAAACACGCCATTCGCTCCCTCAAGCCCGGCCCCGAAGGCTGGAATGAGTGCGTGCTCAATCTCCTGTTTGAGTACGGGTACTGACCCGTTCGAGTGCGGGTATAAAAAAGGAGAGCCTCCATGGGCGACTTTTACCAGAATGGCATTATCACAACCCTTCATAACCTGGTTCGGCGTCCGGTAGAGGAACTCGAAGCGGAGCTGATGAGTTTTCGCAAGACCCGGCCCATGTCCCTGGTGTTGCCCTCCCTGTACTCGGAGCTGGAAGGGCCGGCCCTGAAAAATATCGTGCATGAGCTGGGCAAGGTGCCTTATCTGGACCAGGTGGTCATTGGCCTGGACCGAGCCAACGAGGAACAATACCGCCACGCCCTGGAGTACTTCTCCGAGCTGCCACAGAACTTCAAGGTGCTCTGGAACGACGGGCCTCGACTCAGGAACATTGACCTGAAGCTTCGGGAGCAGAACCTGGCACCAACGGAAATGGGTAAAGGGCGAAACGTCTGGTATTGCTTTGGCTATGTGCTGGCCTCGGGTGTCAGCAAATCCGTTGCCTTGCACGACTGCGACATCCTTACGTATTCCCGGGATCTTGTGGCCCGGCTGATCTACCCTGTGGCTAACCCCGGCTTCAACTACATGTTCTGCAAAGGCTACTACGCCCGTGTAGCGGACGGAAAAATGAACGGAAGGGTCAGTCGCCTGTTGGTAACACCGTTGATCCGATCCCTGAAGAAGGTCTGCGGCCCTAACGATTTCCTGGATTACCTGGACAGTTACCGGTACCCACTGGCCGGGGAATTTTCGTTTCGCACGGATGTGATCAATGACCTGCGTATTCCCAGCGATTGGGGACTGGAGATCGGTGTGCTCTCGGAGATGAAGCGCAACTACGCCACCAACCGCCTGTGCCAGGTGGATATTGCCGATATCTATGATCACAAGCATCAGGAGCTCTCACCGGAAGATGCCAGCAAGGGCCTGTCCAAAATGAGCATGGATATCGCCAAGGCTCTGTTCCGAAAATTGGCGACAAACGGTGAGATTTTCTCCAATGAGAAATTCCGGACTATCAAGGCCACGTACTTCCGTATTGCACTGGATTTTGTGGAGACCTATCAGAACGACGCCATTATCAACGGCCTGACGTTTGATCGACACAAGGAAGAGAAGGCGGTGGAGCTGTTCGCCCAGAACGTGATGCGGGCGGGCGCCTATTTCCTCGATAACCCGATGGACACACCTTTTATTCCCAGCTGGAACCGGGTCACAAGCGCGATTCCCGACATCAAGGAGCAGTTGCTGGAGGCCGTGGAGTTGGATAATGAGGAATTCCGGCCATGACCCAGGCTCTGAAAGCGAAGCTGGTTTCCATGCTGGATGTCGTCTATCCAGAGCTGGACTGTGACTTTCTGGCCGAACAGTTGCTGACCACTATGGGTCTGGAGCCCAACCAGGCCCCGCCGCCTGCGCACCAGAATAACTGGGATGAATCCGATGTGGTGCTGATTACCTATGCCGACACGGTTCAGCGGGCGGAAGAAAAACCACTGCAGACATTGCATCGGTTCCTCGCGGATTGCCTGTCAGATTCAATTTCTTCGGTGCACATCCTGCCGTTTTTCCCCTACAGCTCCGACGACGGTTTCTCGGTCATGGATTATCTGGCCGTCAACGAGTCCCACGGAAACTGGGAGGATATCGAGGGCATCGCCCGGGATTACAAGCTGATGGCGGACCTGGTGATCAACCATATGTCGGCCCGCAGCCGCTGGTTCGAGAATTTCCGCAAACGGGTAGACCCGGGCAAGGATTATTTCTTCGAGGGCAATCCAAGGGATGATCTGAGTGCCGTTGTGCGGCCCCGTACCTCACCGCTCCTTAACCCGGTCCAGACCGACGATGGCGAGCGATATGTCTGGTGTACGTTCAGTGAGGATCAGGTTGACCTGAATTTTGCCAACCCGAAGGTGCTCATCGAGTTTGCTGCTATCATCCGGCGCTACCTGGAGCGTGGCATTATCATTTTCCGGCTCGATGCCGTCGCCTTCCTCTGGAAGGAACCGGGTACGCCCTGCATCCATCTGCAGCAAACCCATGAGCTGATCAAGATCCTGCGCCTGTTGATCGAGCACCACAGCCCGGATGCGGTGGTGATTACCGAGACCAACGTACCCAACCGTGAAAATCTCACCTATTTCGGCAACGCCAACGAAGCCCATGTAATCTATAACTTTTCCCTGCCGCCCCTGCTGATCAATACCCTGGTTACCGGTGACTGCAAGCACCTGAAAACCTGGCTGATGAGCATGCCGCCCGCGCAGATGGGCACCACCTATCTGAATTTTATTGCGTCCCACGATGGTGTGGGTATGCGGCCAACGGATGGTCTGCTGACGGAGGAAGAGAAGCAGCGACTGATCAACACCATGGACTCGTTCGGCGGCAAGGTCTCGTACCGGCGCACGCCGGATGGCCGCGACCAGCCCTACGAAATCAACATCGCCCTGTACGATGCGCTGCAAGGCACGGCGGAGTCGGGCCGGGATCACTGGCAGTTGCAGCGCTTCGTCTGCGCCCACACCGTAATGCTGGCGCTGGAGGGGATTCCGGCCTTCTACATTCACAGTCTGCTGGCGACTGAGAACGATCTGGAGCGGGTGGAGCACACCGGCCGGCTTCGATCCATTAACCGCAGCCAGTGGCAACTGGGTACTCTGGAGCAGAAGCTCGCAGATCCCCTGAGCCACCACAGCAAGGCGTTCCAGGAGCTGAAACGGCTGATTGCCATCCGGCGTAAACAGCCAGCGTTTCACCCGAACGCCACCCAGTTCACCCTGCATCTTGGCCTGCAGCTGTTTGGTTTCTGGCGCCAGAGTATGCGCCGGGACCAGTCCATCTTCTGCATTCACAACATCAGTAACGAGGTACAGCAGGTAGCGCTGAGCGACATCAATCTCATCGGCACCGATCATTGGCTGGATCTGATTTCCGGTATGACTATTGATGATCTGTCTGGCTCGATCACCCTGAAACCTTATCAGAGTGTGTGGCTGTCCAACCTGGAAGTTACCGGCTGATCCTGTCTTTGCGCCATTTGTGCAATGCTCGGAAAACTTGGGGTATCCTGTGCCCATATGAGCAAGGCCGAGACGTCATACATGATCAAAGCAATCAAGGTAACCGGGGGCAATCTAAGCTGGGAGCCCTGGGAAGGACCGGGTGAACCGCCCGCAGACCACGTGGAAATCGAGGTTGTCTGGACAGCCATCAATCGTGCGGATCTCATGCAGCGCGCTGGCGTCTATCCCCCGCCTCCGGGAGCATCCGATATTCTCGGGCTGGAGGTCAGTGGTCGCATCGCTTCGGTCGGATCCGGCGTTACCCACCTCAAATCCGGTGATGAAGTCTGCGCCCTGCTGACCGGCGGCGGTTATGCGACTCGTGTGGTGGTACCCGCGGTGCAGGTTTTGCCCGTTCCCAAAGGGGTGTCGCTGGAGACAGCTGCGGCCATTCCCGAGGTTTTTGCGACCGCCTGGTTGAATCTGTATCACGAAGCAGCCTTGAAACCGGGAGAGCGTGTGCTCCTGCATGCGGGTGCCAGCGGCCTTGGCACTGCGGTGATTCAGCTCGCAACGGCCTTTGGCAATCCGGTCTTTGCGACCGCCGGTGATAAGGCCAAACTGGAGGTTTGTCGCAATCTGGGAGCCAGTGGCGTCTGGAACCGGAACGAAGGCTCCTTCGTTGATGCTGTTACAGCGTGGGGTGGCGTGGATATGGTTCTGGATCCGGTCGGTGGCAATTATATTGCCGAAGATCAGCGGGTTCTGAACGTCGATGGCCGCATTGTGCTCATCGGACTCATGGGTGGCCGTATGGCCGAAGTGGATCTGGGCATCATGCTGATCAAACGCCAGCGCCTGATCGGTTCCACCCTCCGTTCACGCACGGTCGAGGATAAGGGCGAGGTGATGCAGGCGCTCTACCGGCACGTCTGGCCACTGCTCGCAGCCGGCCAGATTGAACCTCTGATCGATAGCACCTGGCCGATAGAAGAGGTGGAAGAGGCGATGGCCTATGTGGCCGAGAACAGGAACACCGGCAAGGTGCTCCTGAAAATCTCGGATTGATTTACACAGACCACACGCGTCTCAGGTATTGCAGTCAGTCTGCAATGTGAACCAGCTGTTTGCCGAAGTTCTGGCCTTTGAGCATGCCTTTAAAGGCATCAACGGCGTTGTCCAGCCCTTCGGCAACGGTTTCGCGGTATTTAAGTTCTCCGGAAGCAACCCTTGAGGCCAGGATGTCCGTGATTTCCTGATGCTGGTCCTGCCATTCGGTCACGAGGAAAAAACGATGCTCCGGCGCCGGATCAAGTGCCCCGAGCACGTGGAAGGGAGTTTCCACGCTGGCCATATCTTTTGCATTGTAGGCAGAGACAAAACCGCAGATGGGCACCCGGGCCCCCTCATTCAACAATGGGGCAACTGCGCGCGTAACGGCGCCACCTACGTTTTCAAAGTAGATGTCGATGCCTTCGGGGCAGGCCGCTTTGAGATCCGCTTCCAGGTTCCCCGCCTTGTAGTCGACGCAGGCGTCGAAGCCCAGCTCATTGACCACGAAATCGCACTTCTCAGGCCCACCGGCAACGCCAACCACCCGGCAACCCTCTGTTTTTGCGGTTTGGCCAACCACAGTGCCGACAGGGCCGGAGGCTGCCGAGACAACCACGGTTTCGCCGGCTTTTGGTTTGCCGACGTACATAAGGCCGCAATAACCGGTGCGCCCTGGCATGCCTGCAACGCCAAGGTAGGTTTGCAGGGGCACATTGTCTCGTTGCTGAATTTTGTAGACCATCGGCGCGTCCGCCGGGAAGGTGACGTATTCCTGCCAGCCGGAGTAGCAGGTAACCAGGTCGCCGACTTTCAGGTCGTCCGAGCGGGACTCAACAACACGTGCAACACTCTCGCCGACGATAGGCTCATCGATGCCAATGGGGTCCATGTAACCCTTGGCATCGTTCATGCGTGGACGCATGTAGGGGTCCAGTGAAAGCCAGAGCACTTGAGCAACAACTTCTCCCTCGTTAGGGGAACGGACAGGACGCTCTTCCAAAACGAGATCGCCTTGTTGGATTTCGCCCTGTGGGCGTTGTTTGAGCACGACGGCTCGGTTCTTGTATTCGCTCACTTGTTCTCTCCGGTTGCATAATGAAACCAGATTAGGGTGCAGCAGAATGGATTTCCGGTCAACCTCTCATCATGCCGACACAAGACTGGCCCCGGGGTTTCATTCTACGGCTTGATGGCTATAATCGGAGGCCTGCTCAGGACGAGCTTAAAAACCGATTGCTCTTCAAGGAATGAAGATATGCCCCAGGCAAGTGGATTGCAGTTTACCGCCCGTGTTGGCGGACTCCCCTCAGATTTATTTTCAGTGGTTGGCTTTAAACTGACCGAGCGCCTGTCCGAGGTGTTTCAGGGTCACCTTGAGCTGGCCAGCACCGACCCCTCCATTCAGGCTGCAGAGATTCTGGAGCAACCAGTAGATCTCGTTATCTGGCAGGACAGCATGCCTCTTCGGCGGTTTACCGGGGTGGTCAACGAATTCGTCCGAGGCGATGCCGGCCACCGGCGTACCCGCTATGAACTGATTATCCAGCCGCCGCTCTGGCGTCTTGGACTGATGCACAACAGCCGGATTTTCCAAACCCAGGGCACCGACACCATTGTGCGCACTCTCCTGGAAGAGCGCGGCATTATCGATTCGATCTTCGATCTGAAGCGCACGCCGGAGCAACGGGAATACTGTGTTCAGCACCGGGAAAGCGACCTGGCCTTTCTCGAACGCCTCGCGGCTGAAGAGGGTTGGCATTACCGCTATGAACAGGGGAGCGTGGACGGGGACACCCAGTCGGCGCTTATAATCGCCGACCATCATGGCGATGCTCCGAAACTGGAGCCGGCAGCATACAACGCCAAAGCAGGCGGCAGCACCCAGCGCCCGGCGGTGTATCGGTTCCGGTATGAAGAACGGGTGCGGGTGGCCTCTGTGGCAATGAAGGATTACACCTTCAGAAATCCCGCCTATGCCCTGATGCATGAGCATGCTTCTGGCGATCTGAAGCACCGGGAAGACTACCAGCACTACGACTACCCCGGCCGCTTCAAGGCCGACGCCAGTGGCCAGCCTTTTACCGAAGCCAGACTGCAATCCCTTCGCAATGACGCCAGCACCGCCTCCGGCGAGAGCAACCGCCCGGATTTCAGCCCCGGCGCGAAAGTGGAACTGACCGAGCACGATAGTGACAATCTCAATCGGGAGTGGCTGCTAACGTCTATCATCCACACCGGAACGCAGCCCCAGGCTCTGGAAGAGGAAGGCGGCAGCGAACCCACCACGTACCACAACCAGTTCAAGGCCATACCTGCAGATCTGACCTGGTGCCCGCAGACGCCACACCGCCCCCTGATGGACGGCCCACAAATCGCGATTGTCACCGGCCAGGAAGGCGAGGAGATTCACTGCGATGAACATGGGCGGGTAAAAGTCCGGTTCCCGTGGGATCGCTACTCGAAAAATAACGAACACAGCAGCGCCTGGCTGAGAGTCAGCCAGGGTTGGGCCGGCGGCCAGTATGGTTTTATGGCGCTACCGAGGATCGGCCACGAAGTGATTGTCTCCTTCCTGGACGGTGACCCGGACCAGCCGATCATCACCGGCCGAACCCATCACGTGACCAACACGCCACCCTATGGGCTGCCCGAGCACAAAACCCGCACCACCCTGAAAACGAAAACCCACAAGGGCGAGGGCAGTAACGAACTGCGGTTTGAGGACGAGGCGGATCAGGAACAAATCTACCTGCACGCCCAGAAGGATCTGGACCTGCGCACCGAACACAACCGCACCGAGG
The DNA here is from genome assembly GCF_900112835.1 of Marinobacter sp. DSM 26671. Taxonomy (NCBI): domain Bacteria; kingdom Pseudomonadati; phylum Pseudomonadota; class Gammaproteobacteria; order Pseudomonadales; family Marinobacteraceae; genus Marinobacter; species Marinobacter sp. DSM 26671. The sequence continues at coordinate 150,853 of NZ_FONF01000007.1, forward strand.
TCATCAAGAACGACAGCCACCTCACCGTCGAGAACAATCGATTCAGCCAGATCAAGGGCGATGACCACTGCACGGTAGGTGGTGACAAGCGGGAATCCATCGGTGGCGATTGCAGCCAGAGCATTGGTGGCACCTTTCACCAGAAGTCCGCCCGCACCATCGCGTCCGAAGCAGGCACCCAAGTGCACCACAAAGCGGGCGCCAAAGTTGTCCTGGATGCAGGGGCCGAGATTACGATCTCTGCCGGTGGCAGCTTTATCAAACTGGACCCGAGTGGCGTTACGTTGAGTGGGCCTGGGATCAAGATTAATTCGGGTGGCGGGCCCGGGAGTGGAGGTGGGCAAAGCGTCGCTGATCCGGCGCTGCCCAATCATCTACAACCCAACGGGGCGACAATACCTCAAGCTAACGAGCTGGCCATGGTTGGCCAGCGGAAAACGGCTTCTCCTGACCAAGTGGATTTGAATCAGTTACCTGGCTCTGACCGGAAACTGATCATTGATGTGATTGGCGGGCATCTGGAGCGGGATTCAGTGGAAGCTGTAAAAGGGATTGTTAAGGAGCAAGACGCATGACAGATACCCTGGATTTTTCCGATGAGTCCCGCGAACGGTCAATCCTGAGACGGGCGGAGTACGATGATACTGACCCCAGAGATCTCATGCTGGTGATACCCACAAGAGAAGGTGGCAAGCTCCGGGTACCTTTGCTTGAACGGGCGAGATCCAATATCGAGCGGGAGGATTATCAGGAAAATACGTTGCTTCGAGTCAAGCCGCTTGCCGAAATCGCAAGTAACCTGCCCGTCAAAAGCGGTGGAATCAGGATTAACCAGGGGAGAGGCGTCGCACTTTTACGCCCCGGTTTTCTTTACATTTTTCGAAATAATCGACTCTGGCGTGAACTGGAAATAAACGAACACTCCCAGTTTAGCGATGTGGATCTGGAGGCGGTCCGCACGGATATTGCAGATCCAAAATCCGGCCTTCACATTGTTCGCCCATCGGTGGGCCAATGGATCGATGATCTGCTCATACCTGTTTTTCTTCAGGGGCGGGCGGTGATGAATGACTTCAGGATGGCCTACAGTGAGGTGCAGTGGGATTGGTCATACCTTGAATATCTTGAAGAAAATGAATCAGCCCGCAATTTGAGGACAACGGCCATCGGGCACGCCTGGGCTTTGAAAGCTTCTGATTTATTGACTTTTTCATCCGGCTTTCCGGCCTCGCGGATAGAGGATGTGGTGGAACTACGGGAGCGTGATCTGGGCCTCGAGCTGATGCTGGAAAATCCCAGTGATTTCGTTGTCGGCTTCAAAAAACCGGGGGATCACGAGTTGTGTACGAAACTCGGCAATCTTCTCGAAACTCCTTTCGATCTGACTTGCGATCCCGGAAACGACCACTTGGCCCACCTCCGATCCCGGCAAGGCGTGACCTGTGTGTCCCTTCCAGACCCCTTGTTTGTGATCAGGCACGCGATGACACAACTGCATCTTGCGCTTCATTACCTGGATGCTGTGGAAATGTCCGTGCAGAACAATCCCCTGGCACATTCGGCCATGCTGATCAGGCAAGCTGTTTTCGATCCACGCCCCGGCGAAAGCAATCCCTTTTCAAAGTACTCGAGTGCCATAGACCGGTCGAAATTGGATGAAGTGTTAAAAACCAGTGAAAAAGACCACGCCATTGCGGTCATTGACAGAAACCTTGCTGTTCTCAGGCCTATGTTGGGTAACCGGACTCTTGACTCGGTGCTTGAGGACTATCGAACGTGTAACGACGTGGCGATATGCGAGGGTTACCTGCTGATTGCAGACGCTCTAATTCTTCTACAGCAGATACCCGGCGTTCTTCGGGCGCAAGGGGTGGCAGACAGAGCCGATATTCTGAGCGATCTCCGACGCTGGATCGTTGACGGTTCCTTTTTGATGGATTGGGCACCCGATGACACAGGCAACAGAAGTGACCAAGACGCGGTTCTTGATCGCATTGAGGCACTGGTTGATGACAAAACTGAGATCGATGACGCGCTGTTGAAGCGACTGAACCTGCAATCTCTGGTTTATCTGGAAAAACAGCTGGATGAACAGAACGGTGGCGTAGAGTCAGGCGTGAAAGGTGTGGCCAACGCCGGCAAAGTGAGCGGGATGGTATCCAGCTCACTTAACGAGTGGAGCTCTTCGATACTTACGGTGTGCAAGCGCCTCATCGAGGACGATTCCATTCAGCAGGTTGATATTCAGAGAATTATGGGAGCTGCTTACAACAATTTTGTTCGTGTAGATCGGACCCTGCAGCGAATTGATATTATGACCAGAGCGGGAGCTGTTACCAGCGGCTCCATTGTCGGCGTCTCAGGTAATGGGCTTGTTCGCGGCTTGACGGATTTTGATCGCTCGAAAGGGGTACTTACACGCGCCAAAGACTATCTGTATGCCGACTTGTTCGATGATTCTGGAAAACTGGTTGCGTCCAGCAGCCCCTCTCGAGTGGCAGGAACTATTGACGAAGCAATTAACAAGATAGCTGGTGATACGAGTGTGTTTTATGCGCCGAGCGATCATCCGGAAGTACGTAAGCTGAGCCTTGTAAAGGTCGACTTGGCGAAGCGCGCAAACGATGTTGTTGACGGGCCGGCAGTGTCTCGCGGGTTGGTGGCTTTGGCGGCGTTTAACTTGTTCGTGGAGTTGCATACCTTGAATCGGGTATCTCGCCATGATTCTTCAGCTTTCGCGCTCTCCTCTGCGAAAATCGTTGGCGCAACTACTGATTTGGTTGCTGCCTCTCTAAAGCTCAGCGAAGTCATGGGATGTCACGTAGCCAATTTAGGCGGAGAAACCTCAAGGATATACAGGGTCGCAACTCGACCACTATTCGACATTAAGAACTGGCCGCTCATTGGCAAGCGCCTGACCATGTTAAAGGTTTCGACACTGGTTCGAGTAACCGGGTTGGCGACATTTCTAGCTGGCTCTGCCGGTGCGGGCTTAAGTTACTGGGAAATGCGAATCAGCTTGGCAAATAAAGACTTTGACGCCGCAAATGGTCATGCGATAGCTGTGGCGGGAAGTATTTTTGTTCTGGCGTCCCCACTAATGAATTCGTTACTCGCCATTCCGGGCTGGGGCTGGGCCATATTTGGCTTGGGGCTGGCTGTTGGCGGCAGCCTTTACGCCGGACTGGCGGCTGATGATGACTTTGAGCAGCTCCTAAAGAGAGGGCCTTGGGGGTATTATCCGGACAATTCGCTACCGGGTCGGGACGACGAATCATATTACAGTCAGCTCCTCTCATTGCTGTCACCGATACACGTAACAGCGCAACGGTATTCAGATGTGGAGCCTGAACCGGCTCTGGCCCACCCGAGCTTCGCACCCCGACCAAACGATTATGTTATTACGATACAGACGCCATTGGTCAGTCGCTTGCGTCTTCACAGAAATAGCGGGGAGAAGCTACCTGAAGCCCCATTTCGTCTGGTGGTGCAGGAAGTTGCTTACATCTCCTCTACCAGTCAGGCTCCCAGTCTTGGGCTATCGGTGCCTGTAACCAGTACTCAAATGCTAAAGGCTACTCAATTGACAAAAGTGACCGCTCGGCAGTCACTTCCTGATCAATCTGCTGTCCGGTTTCTGGTTCGGCGTGAGATCACTGAGAGCGACTATCAAAGTCTGTACTATCAGGAATCTGTCACTACACGGGTTCGGGTTGGCATTCAGGCTACTTTGGATACAGAGTTGGGTCCGTTGGTCTTTCCAACACCCGTGTTTGAGGAGTTTGAACCTTTTGACTTGGCTCGGCACAGCCAGCCACCGATTAAGGAAAAGCGTGTTTTGAATCCCTACAGCCAGCCCAAATCGCCATACTGGTATTTTACTGAGGTAAGCGCATGAGTGCACAATCAAACGTAACAGTGTACTCAGAAAGAGCCTTTCGTGCGGCCGCGCTCGGCCCGCTCCCCAGAGCGCCGGAAGATCGCATCCGTTTTGGCGAGGAGTTGCAACCGGTCGGTTCCTACGCGGAGGTGATCCCTTATTTGTCCGCCATTCAGGATGCAGAAGCTCTTCAGGACCATGAACAGACCGATCCGGAATTTAATTCCAAGGACTGGTGGTGGGATCATCAGCGGATTCGATTTTTGAACGGGAAGATGGGGCTAAAGTTCCTGTTGCTGATTATTCCACTGATCTGGGTGCTTTCCCTGTGGTTGGCTGGTCCGGCAGTTATGGTTTGGATGATTGCCGAAGTAGATGTCTTGAAGGAGCTCCCGGCATTAGTTATTGGATTGTGCTCTATTGTCCTAACGATTGGGTGGTATGGGTTCGCGATCTGGGTCACGCCGATAACCACAAACTGGATTATGAGCACCGGCGTCGGATTCCTCCTTAAGCCGTTCGAAAAAAACATCAACAAAAAGCTGGATGCGACGCTTGAAGATGGATGCAGCGAATTCAACCGCCTCACGGGTCAGGTCCGCATTGCGCTTGGTCGCGGTCGCTTCTTTGAAGCCCCGTTCGTGGAATTTGACGCCTACATTGAGCGGGTAATTCAGCAAAGCGGGGTGTTCTACCGCCTGATGCTGGTGCACCGCTACACCCAGAAAACGTTCAACAAAACCGGCTTCAGCACCATCGAGTCGGAAAAGTCTGAAGTCTTGGCATTGTGGGATATGTTGCAGCGCTACATGGATGTCTCCCAGCCTCTGCCCGACACGCCACGCCTGGAACCTTTCCGTCATCTGGACCCGATAACCGCTGAGCATGACAGAAAAACCGTGAGGAACCCGAGGTACTGGCGGGATCTGGATCTGGAATCCTGGAAGGAGGGAGAGGGCTGGACGAAGGTGCATCAGCGCCAGAATTCATACCCGTGGGCAAGCCGAACCTGCAAGCTGACGCCTCAATTGGGCAAGATCTCGATGGAGGAATATCGGAAGCTGCGGCCTGCTGGTGCCTGGCCAATTTAATGCCTACCGAGAGGCCAAATCTCGCTTGTTGCATATTGCAACACCTGTGGTAACCTGTTGCTAACACTTAGCCCTACTCAGGAGGTCACCATGACAACCGCTGTCCGTCTCGACGATACTCTGGTCCGCCACGCCGCTGCTGAGGGCGCGGTTCACAGGCGCTCGACGCCCAAGCAGATTGAGTATTGGGCCGAGATAGGGCGTGCGGTTGCCAGCGAGGTGAGTGCCGAGGATCTGATTGCCATTCTCCAGGGCATTCGCCAGGTGAAAGTTGAGCCGGTGGTGGCGGAGTCTGTTTCCAGTGATGATCTCTGGGCTGAGGTGGATCAGGCCCGGGGAAGTGGTGATCTGGGCCGTTCTATTGGCCGGGGGCGCACGGTGTATCAGGCGTCTGCCGATAAGCCGGGGTACCTGGAGGCCGTCGATCCGGATGGTACCAGGGAAGTCGGCCAGTTTCGCAACGGGCGTTTTGAGGCATTGAGTGACCGTGACAACGCAGCCTGAACTCTGGCTGCTGGTTGGCGGTAACGGCGCGGGCAAAACCACCTTCTACGAGCGTTTCCTGGCCCCCCGGAAGATTCCCCTGGTAAATGCCGATAACATTGCCCGCAGCGTCTGGCCGGATGCGCCCGAAAAACACAGCTACGAAGCTGCTTTGATTGCTGAGCGGGAACGCTTTCGGCTGCTCGAAGAGCGCCAGAGTTTCTGCTTTGAAACCGTGTTTTCCCATCCCTCAAAAGTCGACTTCGTTGGCGCCGCCAAGGCCGCCGGGTTTCGCATCAGGTTGTTTTATTTCCATCTTGAACTGGCGTCGTTGAACAAAGCGCGGGTTGTTTCCCGGGTGAAGGCCGGCGGCCATAACGTCCCTGAAGCCAAGATAGAGGCCAGGATTCCGAGAACCCTGGCCAATCTTCGCCAATGCATCGGGTTGGTTGATGAACTCCACCTCGTCGACAACTCCAGTCTGGACCACCCCTATGTTCGAATTGCGGTCTGGCAGGACGGGCAGTGGCGCTCCTTTGTGGAAACACTGCCTGGATGGGCGAGCGATCTTATTGATGCCTGATGAGCTGTCAGGGCCAACTGTTTGGCACTACAAATAGCCGTTGGGTTTCCTGCCAGAGTCCCGTAGCGCTGTCTTGCTCGAGCTTCGCGAAAAGAAGAGGGACACCGTAATGCTGGATCATGTTCAGCGCCGCCATCACTGCCTGCGCAGTGGGTGGCTCGGTCTGTCTCCAGGAGCCAATCCAGTGAGGCTTGTTCAATAGCGCCCAGCCCGGAACGTCGGAGGGTCGCACCTGCGAGAGATAGCACCACTGACCACGGAGATGATCGATTGGAACATACTCTGGCGCGACAGCTTCCTGGGCAGGGGGGTAAAACAGGTAACCCGGCATGAAAATCCGGGGCGTAACCGGCCCGGTGATTCCGGCGTTTGCCAGCAACGTGCGAGCCTCGGGCAGGTGGGTTCGCTGACTCTGTTTATGAAGCATGCCGGCGGTTTTCAGATCCAGACGGTCTTTGGCATTCGGGCCGTACCATAAGGTCGGCCCGGCCGGCTGATTAACGCCCAGGTAAAACTTGATGGCAATCTCGTGGTGCTCAATCCGATCCTCGGAGCCATTGTGCACCACGAAATCCAGTTCACCGATGGTTCGTCCGTTAGACTGGATCTGCTGGTTCTGCAGAAGAATGTCCCAGCCCAGAAGATCCTGCAGCAATACCCGGTAAAGCCGCTCGAAATAAAAGCCCAATCGTTTCTGGGGAGCTTCTTTAAGCAGCGCCGGCGCGGTCTCAGGGTTTTGATCCCATAGCCGGAGCGTTTTGTCCGCGTCCACCGGGAGATAGCGGGCTGGCTCAAATGTCAGCGATGAGTGCAGCAGCTGCGGCGCCCGGCACAACCACGCGAGGTGCCGGATGGCCGGGGTTTTCAGCTCCGGGATTTGGTTGTTTGCTGTTTTTGCATCCATACAGCCAGAATACCGTAAACTGTGCCCAGGGTAAGATGATGAATTCGTGATTAATCCTGTCCCGAGGGAGGCTTTATGCACTATCTCCATACCATGATCCGGGTAAGTAACCTGGATGAGACCCTTCATTTCTTCTGCGACCTTCTGGGAATGATTGAAATCAGCCGAAAAAGCAGCGACAAGGGCCGTTTCACCCTGGTGTTCCTGGCGGCGCCCGGAGACGAGACCCGGGCTCGGGAAGATCGGGCACCGATGGTTGAGCTGACGTACAACTGGGATCCGGAGGAGTACACCGGTGGCCGTAATTTTGGCCATCTGGCTTATCGTGTTGACGACATTTACGCTCTGTGTGAGCACCTACAGGCCAATGGCGTCACTATTAACCGCCCGCCAAGGGACGGCCACATGGCTTTTATCCGTACCCCGGACAATATTTCTATCGAGCTTCTGCAAAAAGGCGAGGCACTGCCACCCAGAGAACCCTGGGCCAGCATGGAAAACACCGGCACGTGGTAAGCCGGTTACGACCGACGGAGGGTTGAAAGTGGTATAATTTGGCCGTTATACCCAGTCATTGCATCGGGATGATGCATTCAGAACATGGAGATGTTTGATGGAAGATTGGCAAGGATGCCTGGATCCCCAGTGCCAGACTGCTTTGATGCATGCCCGCGAGAGCGTTGAGCGCCGCGGGGGCTCCGTAATTACCGTAGAAGACTACCTGCTCGCCCTCCTGGATTCCGACCCTGGCATTACTCGCTTTCTGCGGGGGTGCGGTGTGGACATGGACGAACTCACCCGAACCATCCAGTGTGAGCAGCCTATCGTCACCGAAGTCGGTGGTGAAGGGCCGCTGTCCTCCCAGCTGATGTACTGGTTTGCAGCGGCCCGTGAGGCCACTGAGTTGCCCTGGCTGGGGTGGCCACAGTTGCTGGAATCCCTGGCTCGCTATGCCGAGCGGTTGCAGGAAAAGGCGTATGTGGCGGTCCTTGAGTTGGTCAGCCACTGGCCTGATCACACGGAAGAGCGGGATTTGTCCCCCCTGGACGAAAGTCAGCGTGCGCCTGTGGTTGTAGCGGATGCCGCCTGGATTGAGCTTGCCGAAGATGTTGCGGTAAGCCTGGCAGCATCTCAGACGGCCTTGATCTGGGTGCGCGGCGAGCGTGGCACAGGGAAAACGGCGTGGCTGCAGTCGCTGCTATCCGATATCGAGCTGGATTACGTTGAGTTGGATCTGAGGCGTGAAGCGGAGGTCATGGCCAGTGATTTGCCGGTTCTTCCAGACCGCGGGGTTGGTTGTTGCTCGCCGGACAACCGCTCACGTTGGCCGGTTCTGGTGCTCGATAATGTGTCTCCTGCTAATCTGGTTGCCCTGATGGAGTTGCCCGATGGCCTGGCCGCTGCCCTGACTCTTCAATGGGCAGGGCCGATTCTGTTATTGGGTCCGGACGAGCCCGGCGACAGCCAAGGTGTGTTGGCGCTGCAGCATCGCCTTGGTCGATCCCTGGATGTCTTTGATATGCCTGCTGCAAGTAAGGTTCAGCGCCAGGCGATTCTGACTGCCCATCAGGCAGCGATTGAGAGACAGTGGAATGTGCAGATTCCGGGGCCGGTGATCCGCTTTGCGTCGTCGCGGCGGAGTCGGAGTGTCAGCACCCCCGGGGGAATGCTGCAATGGTTGGAACGGTCGGCGGCCCGGCTGGATCTGTTTGCCCGCAAAGGGCCGCCAGAAGCCATGGCTATGGCGGGGCAGGCCGATACCCTGAGACGTCAGTCCCTGGTTGCCCTGGCGCGGAAAGAGCCGATCGACGACATCGAGGCTTCGCTTGGTGAAATTCAGCTTCATCGTGTGGCTGCAGAGGTTGCCTGGCATGAGCGTAAAGCCGCCGGCAAGCTCCGGCAGCTGAGCACTGAAGATTTGCGTCAGGAACTGGAACGCTGGGTTGCAGCGCGGCCCGGGCCGGTTCACTATGTGCGGCATTGCAATAATCAGGATGGAGATTCAGCGGGTGCGGGATCTGGAAATTTACATTCGTGATCTGGAGCCGGGGGCGGTTTCCGGGTGGCTTGAGAACCACCTTGAAGAACTGGAACTGGATGACGTTGAGGTAACAGGCGTGATCAAGGGCTTTGCCCGCTTCGAGGGCGAGAGACTGCGGATATCGCTTTATCCGGGGGCATTTGGCAAACGTTTCACCTCAGTGGTCATCGAGGGGCCAAGGGTGCCCTGGAACAGTGACCTTGACTGCGCGCGCAGTGCCTGGCGTGCCATGGATACCGAAATTCGCTGCAGTCCGGGAGACTGGAAAGAGGGCGAGCCGGTAGAGGATGAGAAATGGTGGCGTCTGGACCACCGGGGCGAGCAACAGGTCGTCTGGAACTGAAAGAGGCAGCCCTTGGGCTGCCTCTTTGTTTTCAGTGGGCGATTCAATCGCTCAGGATGGATACGTTGTCGGCCTGAAGGCCTTTGTCTGCCTCCACAACATTGAAGCGGACCAGTTGACCCTGTCGCAGGACCCGGCGCCCACGGCCACGAATCGCCCGGAAGTGAACAAATACCTCGTCACCGCTGTCACGCACGATAAAGCCGAAGCCTTTCTTGACGTTGAACCACTTTACGGTGCCTTCTTCATCACCCTCAGGGCTGCTTTCGTCATAGCCATCATCATCGTCATCATTGTGGTTCTGGCTGGGGGCACGGTTGCTCGGCCGGGATGGGCTTTGCTGTTCGGCCGGTTTCTTGACTGAAAGCGCAATGGCCAGGAAGCCCGCAATGCCGAAAACGATCAGCGTAATAATGTAGGCTGCGATGCCACGAGTGCTACCGAGGGCCTCAATAAGCTGACCTGCAGCGATCAGGCGAAGAGGCTCTGGTGTAAAAGACAGCAACAGGGCAAGCACCAGCGGTGCGGGGATGGCGATCAGGAGAGAAAAAAGGATCGCTTTGGATGGATTACGCATTGACTGAAATTTCTCCATTCTTGTAACGCTAACGATAAAAACCGGATATCGGGTAAAATCGCACATCCGGCCGGTGAAAACCGACAGTACCCCGAAAAACGGGAGTGCTGGCGGGCAAAAGCGGCATGATACCAGATTATCCCGAGCGCTGACCAAGCAACGGAATAAGCAGTGTCATCAATCACATTCTAGAGAGAACTACCCAGGGGAGTACCAATACCCGATGAGCCAGAACGATCTGGAAACCCGACTGGACGAGCTGGAAACGCGGCTGGCCTTTCAGGACGACGTTATCAATACCCTGAGCGAACAGGTTGCCAAGCAGGAAATGGATATCCGTGAGTTGTGGGAGGCCAAGCGGCTGCTGCACAAACAGTTGAAAGATGTTTCACCGTCCAATATCAAGTCAGAGCAGGACGAAACACCTCCCCCTCATTATTGAAAGTGGCGCATTAAAAAGGGATCAGATGAAGGTTTCATCTGATCCCTTTTCGTTGGATTCCGGCTCCTGCTTTTATGCCAGCAGTTCGATCAGAATCTGTTCGTAGATTTCAGACAGGGTATTCAAATCTTCGGCCTTTACGCACTCATCCACTTTGTGAATCGTCGCATTGATGGGGCCAAGTTCGACCACCTGCGCGCCGGTAGGTGCAATGAAGCGACCATCCGAGGTGCCGCCGGAGGTTGAAAGTTCGGTTTCCCGGCCTGTCACCGTGCGAATGGCGCTCTGGCTGGCAGACACGAGTGCGCCCTTGTCCGTCAGGAACGGACGGCCACTGAGGTGCCACTGCAGATCGTATTTCAGGTTGTGGCGGTCCAGGATGGCTACCACCCGTTCCTCCAGACTTTCTGCAGTGTTTTCCGTGCAGTAGCGGAAGTTGAAGTGCACCAGGCATTCACCGGGAATAATGTTGCTGCCCGTACCGGCCTCCAGCTTAGTAATCTGGAAGGTGGTTGGCGGGAAAAAGTCGTTGCCGTTATCCCAGAATTCCTTTGCCAGCGCATCCAGGGCAGGCGCAACCAGGTGAACCGGGTTCTCGGCCAGGTGCGGATAGGCTACGTGGCCCTGAACCCCATGCACGATCAGGTAACCATGCAGAGAGCCCCGTCGACCATTCTTGATCACATCACCCACTTCTCGGGTGCTGGACGGCTCGCCAATCAGACACCAGTCGATCTTTTCGTTCCTGGCTTCGAGAGTTTCCACCACTTTGACCGTACCGTGTTGGGCTGGCCCCTCTTCGTCACTGGTAATCAGCAGGGCTATGGAACCCCGATGGTCCGGGTAGCTTGCAACGAAGCGCTCGCATGCGGTTACGAAGGCTGCCAGGCTGCCCTTCATGTCCGCGGCGCCACGGCCGAGGAGGTAGCCATCCCTGATCACGGGATCAAAGGGTGGGTGCGACCAGTTCTTTTCCGGCCCGGTTGGTACCACATCGGTATGGCCGGCAAAGGCCAGCACCGGCCCCTCGGAGCCCTTTCGGGCCCAGAGGTTATCGGTATCGCCAAAGCGCAGGTTCTCGCCGGTGAAGCCCAGAGGCGCAAGGCGCGACATCATCAGTTCCTGACAGCCGGCATCGTCTGGCGTGACAGACTGCCGGCGGATCAGATCAACGGCAAGTTCGAGGGTCGGGGAATCAGTTGTTTGCATGCAGCTCTTCATTCAGCTCGATGGCAGACTTGTTGGTTTTGCACTCCACCGCGCCAGTCTGGCTGTTACGGCGGAAAAGCAGGTCTGTCTGGTTGGCCAGATCGCGGGCCTTGATCACCTCAACCAGCTCGTTGTTGTCGTCGAGCAGCGCAACCTTGGTGCCGGCTGTGATGTACAGCCCGGCCTCGACCTTGCAACGGTCGCCCAGCGGGATGCCGATACCGGCGTTGGCGCCGATCAGGCAGTTCTCGCCAACGGCAATGATGATGTTGCCTCCACCGGAAAGGGTGCCCATGGTGGAGCATCCACCGCCCAGATCAGACCCCTTGCCAACCATGACGCCGGCGGAAATACGGCCCTCGATCATGCTGGTGCCTTCGGTGCCGGCGTTGAAGTTGATAAACCCTTCGTGCATGACCGTGGTGCCTTCACCCACATAGGCGCCAAGGCGAACCCGGGCGGTATCGGCAATGCGGACACCTTTCGGTACCACGTAATCGGTCATCTGCGGGAATTTATCCACGGATTTGACTTCCAGTGTGCGGCCTTCCAGGCGAGCCTGAAGCTGGCGGTCGGACAGTTCGTTCAGATCGATCGCGCCTTCGCTGGTCCATGCCAGATTCGGCAGCAGGCCAAAAATGCCGTCCAGCTTCAATCCGTGAGGTTTGGCCATGCGATGAGAAATCAGGTGAAGCTTGAGGTAAACCTCCGGGGTGCTGGACGCGGTGTCATCTGTTTCGAGTACTGTGACAACCACCGGGCGCTTGCTGGCGGCTGCTTTGTCCGCCAGTGATGCCTGGCCTGTCTGGCCGATCTGACGCAAGGCGTTGGCGAGCTGGCTGAGCTGCTCGGCGGTCGCGCTGATCGCCTGGTTACCACCCTTGTAATCAAGGGCGTTGGAGATGACGTCCATCAGGGTGTTATCGGGTGTCATGACCGGCTGCTGGTAAAACACTTCCAGCCACTCGCCCTGGTTGTTCTGGGTGCCGATACCGATACCGAATGCAAAGCTCATCTGATGGTTGCTCCTGTTATGAATGTGGGGCCAGGGCAATGCCTGAAGACCCCTGAAATTAAAGTTTGGATCTGGTTTGCCCGAGATTCAGGCCAGCCATGCGGACCATTTGTCTGCACTGAAACCTACGCGCACATCACCGCCGTTTTCGACAACGGGACGCTTAATAATGGATGGGTTCTCCAGCATGATCTCGTGAGCGCTTTGGGCGTCAATGGTATCACGAACGTCCTCCGGAAGTTTGCGCCAGGTGGTGCCACGGCGGTTCAGCAGGGTTTCCCATCCGACCGCGTGTTCCCAGCGGAACAGCAAATCACTCTGCAGGCCATCCTTCTTGAAGTCGTGGAATTCGTAGTCGATACCTTGTTCGTCCAGCCACTTCCGGGCCTTCTTTACGGTGTCGCAGTTTTTGATGCCGTACAGTTTCATGGCTTGTTCGCCTTAACAAATTCAACAATGCGTTCCGCTGCCTCTACGCACTCTTCCAGCGGGGCGACCAGGGCCATCCGGACACGGTTTTCTCCGGGATTATGGCCATCCACGGTTCGGGAAAGATATCGCCCAGGCAACACGTGCACGTTCTGTTGTGCCGAGAGCTCCCGGGCAAACGTTTCATCGTCCATCGGAGTTATCGGCCACAGGTAAAACCCGGCATCCGGAAAATCAACATCCATAACTTCCCGGAGGATCGGGACCACTGCCTCAAATTTGGCGCGGTACGCTGCACGATTCTCCCGAACGTGGTCTTCGTCGCTCCAGGCGGCGATGCTCGCCAGCTGATTGTGGATGGGCATGGCGCAGCCGTGATAGGTGCGGTACTTCAGGTAGCCGTCAAGAATGCTGGCATCCCCGGCTACGAAACCCGATCGCAGGCCGGGCAGGTTGCTGCGTTTGGACAGGCTGTGGAACACCACGCAGCGGGCGTAGTCATCCCGGCCAATGGCGGCGCAGGTTTGCAGGAGGCCTTCCGGCGCGTTGCCTTCCTCCGGATAGAGTTCGGAGTAGCATTCGTCGGAAGCAACGATAAAGTCGTGTTTGTCGGCCAGGGCTATCACCCTGGTCAGCGCCTCCCGGGAGATAACAGCACCACTGGGATTGCCCGGGGAGCACAGAAACAGTATCTGGCATTCTTGCCAGATGGATTCGGGCACTGAATCAAAATCGGGAATGAAGCCATTTGAGCCATCGCAGGGGAGGTATACGGGCGTCGCGCCTGCAAGGAGGGCGGCTCCCTCGTAAACCTGATAAAACGGATTGGGGCTGACTACGGTGGCAGGCTTGGTGGCATCCACGACAGCCTGAACCAGGGAAAAGATGGCTTCACGTGTGCCGTTTACCGGCACGATGTTGTTCGCCGCGCTGAGGCTGCCGGCCTTCAGATTGAATCGGCGGGTTGCCCAGCCACTGATGGCCTCGCGGAGTTCATCCGTACCCCGGGTGGTGGGGTAATTGGCAAGCTTGTCCAGATTGTTCGCAATGACCTGTTTGACGAAATCGGGCGACGGGTGCTTCGGCTCTCCAATCCCCAGGGAAATCGGCCGGAGATGATCGGGCACGCTGATGCCTGCCTTTAGTTTGGCAAGCTTTTCAAAAGGGTAGGGGTGAAGTCTGTCGAGGTTCGGATTCATTGAATGTCGTCCAGCATTTTACAGAGATCTTGCTGCAGGGCCTGGCATACCGCCGGCTCCCGGATGGGCTCGCCGTGTTCGTCCGTCACGAAGAAAACGTCCTCCACGCGCTCGCCCAGGGTGGCAATCTTGGCGTTGCTCAGGCGTACCCGGTGCTCCAGCAGCACCTGGCCGATGCGGGCCAGAAGCCCCGGGCGGTCGGGCGTGATCACTTCCATTACGGTGCGCTGGTTGATGGTGTCATTCGAGAACGTCACTTCCGTCGGGAAAGCGAAATGCTTGAGCTGGCGTGGCGTGCGCCGGTGGATGATGTCCGGATAGTCATCCGGGTCGTCCAGTTCTTCGATCAGGCGCAAACGCACCCGTTCTTTTCTCGCAGGGTCGATGCCCAGAGGCTGTCCCTTCTCATCAAGTACCACATAGGAACTGATCGAGTAGGGCCCCTCGCTTGAGCTGATGCGCGCGTCCACGATGTTCAGGTTCAGCTGTTCGAGGACCGCCGTTGTCGCAGCGAACAGGGCAACCCGGTCCTTCATGTAGATAATGATCTGGGAGTAGCCGTCCGTCGGGCCGCCCCGCGTGTCTCGAATCAGCACCAGCGGGTCCGTATTGTCGCCGTGTCTGATGATGGCAGCAGTCTGCCAGGCGATGTCCACGGTCGAGTCCTGGAGGAAATAGTCTTCGTCCACGGTGTCCCAGATGGCGTCGATCTGTTCATCGGTCATGTTCTGGGCATGCAGGATTTCCCGGGCTTCCGACTGGGTAGCGCGAACCCATTCCTGTCGGTCGATGGGCGTTTCAGTGCCCCGACGCAAAGCCCGTTTGGCCTCGATATAGAGTTGGCGCAACAGCGAGGCCCGCCACGTGTTCCATAGCTTGGGATTGGTAGCGCTGATGTCGCATACGGTTAGAACGTACAGGTAATCCAGGTGCGCCTGGCTCGGCACTGCCCTGGCAAACCCGTGGATAATGTCCGGGTCGGAGATGTCTTTGCGCTGGGCTGTCATGGACATCAGCAGGTGGTTTTCCACCAGCCAGGAAATCAGCTGGGTGTCCCGTTCGCTCAGGTGATGCCGCTGGCAGAAGGCTTCGGCATCGATGGCACCCAGTTCCGAGTGATCGCCACCCCGGCCTTTGGCCACATCATGGTAAATGCCGGCAATATAGAGGGTTTCCAGTTTCGGCAGCCGGTGAATCAGGCGGGATGCCAGCGGATACTCGGTTCGGGCTTCCGCGCTGCCAAGCCTTACCATGTTGCGGATGACCCGCATGGTGTGGGCATCCACGGTGTAAATGTGGAAAAGGTCGTGCTGCATCTGGCCAATGATCTGGCCAAACTCCGGGAGATAGCGCCCGAGCACGTTGTACTTCTTCATGGCAGACAGCGTCTGATCCAGGGCATGGGGCGTTCTGAGCAGCTCCATGAACAGGGTAGTCACTGCCAGATCAGATCGGAACGCATCATCGATCAAATGCCGGTGGGCCCGAAGCGAGCGGATCGTCGTGGCCCGGATGCCCTTTATCTCAGGGTGCTGAGCCATCAGAACGAAGATTTCCATGATGGCATAGGGCGCGTAGGCGAAGACCTGGTTGTTGACCGCTTCAATATAGTAGTTACGAATCTGGAAACGTTTGTTGATGGGCTGGATGGCGTCTTCCGATGGGCTACCCAGAATCGCTTCGTCGTAATACTGCAGAATCACATCCGCCAGTTCGGCGAGGGCCAGGACGGTGCGATAGTAGGCCTGCATCATCAATTCGACGCCGAGCCGCTTACCTTCATCTCTATAGCCGAGCATCTGGGCCAGGGCTCGCTGATGATCGAACAGCAGCCGGTTTTCATTCCGGTCAGCGAGCAGCTGCAGGCCGTATCGCAGTTGCCAGAGGAAGGTTTCACCCTGGAACAGAATCTGATGCTCTTCCTCGGTAAGAATGCTGAAGCGGGTCAGGTCAGCGATGTTCTGCAGTCCGAAATGTCGCTTGGTAATCCAGCCGATCGTCTGTATGTCCCGCAAGGCGCCCGGGGAACCCTTCACGTTTGGTTCGAGGTTGTATTCGGTATCGCCGTATTTCTGATGCCGTTGCTGCTGCTCCTCACGCTTCGCAATAAAGTAGTCGCGGTCGGTGCTGACATCATCGGAATAGACTTGCTCGCTCAGATCTGACCGGAGTTCATCCGGGCCGGCAATCGTGCGCGTTTCCAGCAGGTTGGTCAGTATGGTGATATCTTCGCGGGCGGCTGTCTTGCTTTCCTCGATGCTGCGAACACTGTGGCCGATATCCAGCCTGAGATCCCACAGCAGGGTAACGAACGCGCCCAGGTCTTCGTGCCAACTGTCTTCGATGCCGGCACGGGTGAGAATGAGCAGGTCGATGTCCGAATGCGGGTGCAGCTCACCCCGTCCATAGCCGCCGACGGCGATCAGGGCAATGTCCGGTGAATCGGAAAAGGGGTAGCGGTTCCAGATCAATCTGAGAACTGTATCGACCGTGTCAGCCCGGGAGCGGACAAGGGCGCGCACATCGGCGCCTTGTCGAAAGGCCTCGGCATCGGCGTCATACCTGCCCTTTAACAGCTCCCGGGCCGCCGTAACCGGAGATGGGTCATTACTGATGCGGGATTCCAGCTCGCTTTGGTCCACTTAGAAGGACTCTTCCTTTCGCTTGGTCAAGACCTCATGACCGTCCGCCGTCACAAGGATGGTGTGCTCCCATTGTGCAGAGAGTTTGTGATCCTTGGTAACGACGGTCCAGCCATCCGGCAGAAGCTTGGTCTGGTACTTGCCCTGGTTGATCATTGGCTCAATGGTAAACGTCATACCTTCCTGCAGCTCCAGACCGGTGCCGGGTTTGCCGTAATGCATTACCTGAGGCTCCTCGTGGAATACTGCGCCGATGCCATGGCCACAGTAATCTCGAACCACGGAATATCGGTGTTTCTCGGCGTGCTGCTGAATCACATGCCCGATATCGCCCAGACGGGTTCCCGGCTTGACCAGTTCAATACCTTTATAGAGGCACTCCTGTGTAATCTGGATCAGCCGCTCGGTGCCAGGTTTCGGCTTGCCGACAATCCACATCTTGCTGGTGTCGCCGTGGTAGCCATCCTTTATTACGGTGACATCGATATTAAGGATGTCTCCATCTTTGAGGATTTTCTTCTCAGACGGAATGCCGTGGCAGATAACGTGGTTGACCGACGTGCAGATGGACTTCGGAAACCCCTTGTAGTTGAGTGGTGCCGGAATGCACTTTTGCTCGTTTACAATATAGTCGTGGCAAATCCGGTCGAGCTCTTCGGTGGAAACGCCGGGCTTGACGTGATCGCCAATCATCTCGAGCACTTCGGCCGCCAGGCGGCCAGCGACGCGCATCTTTTCAATTTCTTCCGGTGTCTTGATCGATACCTGCATTGGGTTTCCCGTTGTTTGTGCCAAACCGGCATTTTAAGGGGCCTGCTGCCCGGGTACAAGGAAGCTCGCCGTCAAAAATAATGGCGTTTGTCGGGCCGAATATGGTATAAACGCGCCCGCTGGAAACGAATCCAGCAAATTCACACACGTGTCGGCACGTTATCCCAGGGTGCCTGGTCCTGCTTTTAAAGGAGTCAGGTTGGGGTAATCGGATACGTGGAGGACTAACCCGAAGCTAAAAAGGTAACTATCATGGCTCAGGTAAATATGCGTGACCTGCTGAAGGCAGGTGCTCACTTCGGTCACCAGACCCGCTACTGGAACCCGAAAATGTCGAAGTTCATCTTCGGCGCCCGTAACAAGATTCATATCATCAACCTTGAGCAGACTGTTCCTGCCATGAACGACGCGCTGAAATTTGTTCAGCAGCTGGCAGAGAACAAGAACAAGATCCTGTTCGTTGGTACCAAGCGTGCCGCGGCCAAGATCATCAAGGAAGAAGCCGAGCGTGCCGGTCAGCCGTTCGTTAACCACCGCTGGCTCGGTGGCATGCTGACCAACTACAAGACCATCCGTCAGTCTATCCGTCGCTACCGTGACCTGGAAACCCAGAGTCAGGACGGTACTTTTGACAAGCTGACCAAGAAAGAAGCACTGGATCGTACCCGTGAAATGGACCGCCTTGAGCGCTCCATTGGTGGTATCAAGGACATGGGCGGCCTGCCGGACGCGATGTTCGTGATTGACGTTGACCACGAGCGTATCGCCATCAAGGAAGCCAACAAGCTTGGTATTCCTGTCATCGGTGTTGTTGATACCAACAGTGATCCCGACGGTGTCGATTACGTGATCCCGGGCAACGATGACGCTATCCGTGCGATCCAGATTTACGTGAAAGCCGTTGCTGATACCTGCATGGAAGCAGCCCAGTCTGCTGGTGCCGGTGCTGACGAGTTTGTTGAAGTCAGCGAAGACGCTGAAGGCGCTGCTCCAGCCGCTGAGTAACGTTTTACCTTCACGGTTTAGATGTAAGGTGTGCCTGGTGTTTTCCGAGGCACACCGCCCCACCGAATTCGGAACAGTTGAGAGGATTGAACATGGCTGCAATTACCGCTGCAATGGTCAAAGAGCTGCGTGAGCGTACCGGCCTTGGCATGATGGAATGCAAGAAGGCACTTGTTGAAGCCGAAGGCAGCGTTGACGCTGCGATCGAAGAGCTGCGCAAGTCATCCGGTCTGAAAGCTGCCAAGAAAGCCGGCCGTACCGCCGCTGAAGGCGCTTCACTGATCAAGATCTCTGACGACAACACCGTTGCCTTTATTCTGGAAGTGAACTCCGAGACCGACTTTGTTGCTCGCGATGACAACTTCCTGAACTTTGCCAACGACGTGCTGAACGTTGCGTTTGAAAATGGCGAAACCGACGTAGCCAAGCTGATGGAAGGCGATCTGGAATCCAAGCGTGAAGCGCTGGTTCAGAAAATCGGCGAGAACATTACTGTTCGTCGTGTCGTCAAGGTTGAAGGCCCGGTTGTTGGTGGATACGTTCACAGCAACAACAAGATCGCTTCGGTTGTCGCCCTGACTGCCGGTGATCCTGAAGTTGCCCGTGACATCGCCATGCACGCAGCTGCCGTTAACCCGCGTGTCGGCAAGCCGGAAGATATGCCGGCTGAAGAACTCGAAAGAGAGAAGGATGTGATCAAGGCCCAGCCGGATATGGAAGGCAAGCCTGCCGAGATCGTCGAAAAGATGATGGGTGGCCGCATCAAGAAGTTCCTCAAGGAGAACAGCCTTGTTGAGCAGCCTTTCGTCAAGAACCCGGACCAGACCGTGGGCGAGCTGATCAAGTCCAACGGCGGCGAGCTGGTTGGCTTCGTTCGTCTGGAAGTGGGTGAAGGCATTGAGAAGGAAGAAGTGGACTTTGCTGCCGAGGTTGCTGCTGCAGCCGGCACAGGCAAGGCCTGATCCTTCGTTCGATGCAGCGGGCTTTGAGCCACTGTATCACCTGAGTCTGCCACGTTAGCCGGGAATTCCCGGCTCTCGTGGCGGGCTTGTATCTGAGATACCCCTTTTTATGAGGAGTATGTCAGATACAAGCCTGCAACGGGTACCACGCCGGATAGCAGCCAACAGACGACAAGGGGATCATCATGCCGACATCATCGAAAACCCAGCCCAGATACAAGCGTGTTCTGCTCAAACTCAGTGGCGAGGCCCTGATGGGAGAGCACGATTTCGGTATTGATCCCAAAGTTCTTGACCGCATGGCACTGGAAATCGGTGCGCTGATTGGCATCGGCGTGCAGGTTGGTCTGGTGATTGGCGGCGGCAACCTGTTCCGTGGCGCAGCCCTGAATGCGGCCGGCATGGATCGGGTTACCGGTGATCATATGGGCATGCTGGCCACCGTGATGAACGGTCTGGCCATGCGTGATGCTCTGGAACGTTCGAACATCCGGACCCGTGTGATGTCCGCGATCCCCATGAGCGGCATCGTGGAGCACTACGACCGCCGTCGCGCGGTACGGGATCTGAAGGATGGCGATGTCGTGATCTTCTGCGCCGGTACCGGTAACCCTTTCTTCACGACCGATTCCGCTGCATGTCTGCGTGGCATTGAGATCGAGGCCGATGCGGTGCTGAAGGCTACGAAAGTGGATGGCGTATACTCAGCGGATCCGCACCTCGACAGCAGTGCAGAGAAATACGACTACCTCACCTATGATGAGGTTCTGGACAAGAAACTGGGTGTGATGGATTTGACAGCCATCTGTCTCGCCCGTGACCACGGCATGCCGCTGCGGGTGTTCGATATGAACCGTGCCGGCGCCCTTACTCGCATCGTAACTGGCGAGAAAGAAGGTACACTGATCGAATGAATCGCTGTCCAGGCCCCACAGGATCGTGGCGCCAGATTACAGAATGACATGACGAACGAATTGAGGATGCTGAAGTGATCAACGACATCAAAGCAGAAGCCGAAAAGAAAATGAAAAAGAGCCTGGAGTCCCTTAACTCCGCGTTCAACAAGATCCGCACCGGCCGTGCCCACCCCTCTATCCTGGATAGTGTCATGGTGAACTACTACGGCCAGGAGACGCCGCTGAAGCAGGTGGCTAGCGTCAACGTCGAGGATAACCGCACGCTGACGGTCTCTCCCTGGGAGAAAAACCTGACGCCGACCACCGAGAAAGCTATCATGGCATCAGACCTTGGCCTGAACCCGGCGACCAGCGGCGATATCATCCGTATCCCGATGCCCATGCTGACAGAAGAAACCCGTAAGGAAATGGTCAAGCAGGCAAAAGCAGACGCCGAGCACGGTCGTGTTTCCATCCGTAATGCGCGTCGTGACGCGAACAGCATGATCAAGGATCTGCTGAAGGAAAAGGAAATCACCGAAGACGACGAGCGCAAGGGCGAGGACGATATCCAGAAGCTGACTGACCGCTACATTGCAGAAGTCGAGAAGATGCTCAAGGCCAAAGAAGAGGACCTGATGGCGGTTTAACCGTCCGGACCTACTTGCAAGCGAATTTAAAGGCCGAAGCACCGAGGCGCTCCGGCCGCACAGGGGATTTCATGACGGGAACTGTATCCGCAGAGATTCCGGTGTCGGCAGACAGTCGGCCCCGGCATGTGGCCATCATCATGGACGGGAACAATCGATGGGCCAAGGCCCGTCGGCTCAAGGGAGTGGCTGGGCACAAGGCCGGTGTCGATGCGGTCAGGGCAGTGGTGGAAACCTGTGCCCGTGAAGGCGTGGAAGTGCTCACGCTGTTTGCCTTTTCCAGCGAGAACTGGCGTCGGCCCAAGGACGAAGTGTCCGCGCTCATGAAGCTGTTTCTGTTCGCCCTTGAGCGCGAGGTTCGCAAACTTCACCGGAACGATATCCGCCTGCGCATTATCGGTGATCGGTCAGCGTTCAGCGCTTCACTGCGTGAACACATGGAGGCGGCTGAAGAGCTGACCCGCAACAACTCCCGGATGACCCTGGTAATTGCCGCCAACTATGGTGGTCACTGGGATATCACGCAGGCCACACGCAAGGTGGCCGAGCAGGTCCGTTCCGGGCAGTTGGCACCCTCTGACATCACCGATGACCTGATTCAGCAGCACCTCAGCATCGGTGACCTGCCAATGCCGGACCTGATGATTCGTACCGCCGGTGAGCAAAGAATCAGCAACTTCATGCTTTGGCACCTGGCTTACACAGAGCTTTACTTTTCACCGGTGTATTGGCCTGACTTCCAACAGGAAGAGATGCTCAAGGCCCTGCATGCCTATGCCGGCCGACAGCGTCGCTTTGGCCAGACGGATGATCAGATAGCGGCCAAGGCTGTACAACAATAACGAACGATAGCGACGTTAACCGTGTTAAAAACTCGAATTATTACCGCACTGATCCTCGCTCCTATCGCCATTGGCGGGATCTTTTTTCTCCCGCCCCTGGGTTTTGCGCTCTTTACCGGTGCCATCATTACCCTGGGCGCCTGGGAGTGGGCGAATATGTCCGGCATTGGCAATCCCGGGGGCAGGGTTGGTTACGCTCTGGCTACTGCCATTATTCTTTACGGGCTACTCAACGTGCCGTTTGTGGCGGTGTTGTGGTTGGCGCTGCTCTGGTGGTGCGTCTGTTTCCTTCTGGTTCGCAGTTATCCCGCAGGCTCAGATAAATGGGGCAGTCTCCCGGCAAGGGCCGTGATGGGGCTGTTCGTTCTGGTGCCGGCCTGGGTGGGGTTGAATCACTTGCGCACGGGTGGTTTCCAGTTTGGTGACAGCACCAATAACCTGCTGCTCATCCTCTACGTATTCTGTGTGGTGTGGGTTGCCGATATCGGTGCTTACTTCGCCGGTCGGGCGTTTGGTAAGGCAAAATTGGCGCCCCGTGTCAGTCCTGGCAAATCATGGGCGGGCGTTTGGGGCGGCCTGATGGCCGTCGGGGTTTTTGCCCTGGTTGTCAGCTGGCTGGCTTCGGCGGGGACGGTTCAGACCTCGCTGCTAATTGTTGCCAGCCTCGCCACGGGTCTTGTTTCAGTGTTGGGCGATCTGCTGGAAAGCATGCTCAAGAGGCACCGTGGCATCAAGGACAGTAGTCAGCTGTTACCCGGTCACGGTGGCATCATGGACCGGATCGACAGCCTGACGGCGGCCATTCCGGTATTTGCATTGATTATTACCCAACTTGGTTGGCTGACAACCGGGCACTGGTGACTATGGTAACCCGCTCTATCAGTGTTCTCGGGGCGACCGGCTCCATCGGTCTCAGTACCCTGGACGTTGTTCGGCGCCACCCTGACCGCTTCTCGGTCTATGCGCTCACGGCCAGTACCCGTGCGGAAGAGCTCGCGGTCCTCTGCCGTGAATTCCGTCCGAAAGTGGCGGTCATGGCTGACCCTGAAGCGGCCGATGTCCTCTCAAAATTGCTGGCAGACCTGCCTGAAACTCGCGTGCTTGGCGGGCTGGAAGGGTTGTGCGAGGTGGCCTCCACCCCCGGTGTTGATACTGTGATGGCGGCTATCGTCGGGGCAGCGGGTCTTTCGCCAACACTGTCGGCGGTGCGGGCGGGAAAGCGGGTGTTGCTTGCCAACAAAGAAGCGCTTGTGATGTCCGGCAAACTGTTTATGGATGCCGTGGCCGAAGCGGGGGCAGAATTGCTGCCGATCGACTCTGAGCACAACGCGATTTTCCAGTGCATGCCGGCCGACAAGGTCCGGGACCCTGCCGGTGCCGGCATCACTCGTATACTTCTGACAGCCTCCGGGGGCCCGTTCAGGGAACATTCTGCCGAGGATCTTCGATCGGTAACGCCCGCCCAGGCCTGTGCCCATCCGAATTGGTCCATGGGGCAGAAGATTTCCGTGGACTCGGCCACCCTGATGAACAAGGGCCTCGAGCTCATTGAAGCCTGCTGGCTGTTCAACACCACGCCCCAGAAAGTTGAGGTGCATGTCCACCCTGAGAGTATTATCCACTCGATGGTTGAATATGCCGATGGCTCCGTTCTGGCCCAGCTTGGCAGTCCCGATATGAGAACACCGATTGCCAACGGCCTGGCCTGGCCAGAGCGCATTGATGCCGGCGTTGCTCCTCTCGACCTGTTTGCGATCGGTCGCTTTCATTTCGAGCGTCCGGATCTGGGTCGTTTTCCGTGTCTGCGCCTCGCGGCGGAAGCGTTCGAGGCAGGTGGCACTGCGCCGGCGGTTCTCAATGCCGCCAATGAGGTGGCTGTTGCCGCTTTTCTCGAGGGCAGCCTGTGTTTTTCGGATATCCCCGTTATCATAGAGCGAACGCTGGTTGCGACTGCTGTTGAACCAGCAGACAGCTTTGACATTATCTTTGCAAAGGATAAAGAAGCACGGGCTCGTGCGCGGGAACAGATAGGTCTGTTAACTGTCTGATAGTCGCAGCGGAATGCTGCCCGGCTGAAGCCATTCAATCAGGAACGCTATGCAGATTATTGAAACCGTCCTAGCACTCGCACTTACCCTGGGTATCCTCGTGACCTTGCACGAATACGGTCATTTCTGGGTTGCCCGGCGTTGCGGCGTGAAAGTGCTCCGTTTCTCGGTGGGTTTCGGGAAACCGATGTTTTCATGGTACGACAGGCATGGAACCGAGTTTGCGGTTGCCGCCATTCCTTTGGGTGGCTACGTGAAAATGCTGGATGAGCGCGAAGGGCCGGTGCCAGAAGAACTGAGGGATCAGGCCTTTACCTCCAAACCGCCAGGGCAGCGCATTGCCATCGCCGCAGCCGGTCCCGTGGCCAACTTCATTTTCGCTATTTTCGCATACTGGCTGTTGAGCGTGGTCGGCGTTACCCATGTCGCGCCCATTGTTGGGCAGATTGCCGATGAGAGCGTGGCCGAGCGGGTCGGTTTGCAGGAAGGTATGGAGATCCACGCGGTGGACGGCCACCGGGTAAGCTCCTGGCGCGATGTGAATATGCGCATTCTGGAGCGAACCGGGGAGCATGGCCTGATTTCCATGGAGGTTTCGGAGGACGGCGCACGCGGGACTATCAGCGGCGAGCTTTCCGGTTGGGGCCTGAGTGATGACACCCCCAATCCTTTGGCCGAGTTCGGTATCACACCATGGCGCCCGTCGGTTCCCCCGGTACTGGGGCAGATTTCCGACGGTGGCCGCGCTCAGGCGGCAGGGCTTCAGCCCGGTGACCGCATAGTGGCCGTCAACGGGGAATCGATCAACAGCTGGTTCGAGCTGGTTGAGTTTATCCGCAATGCCCCGGAGCAGACGCTGCAGGTAACCATCGAACGCAATGGTGCGGAACAAGCTGTCAGTGTCACGCCGGAGGCGAGGGCCGAAGAAAGCGGGGAGTCGATTGGTTTTGTCGGTGCCGGTGTGGAAGCCATTTCCTGGCCGGAAGAGGTTTTGCGGGATGTTAGCTACGGCCCGTTTGCTGCGGTTCCGGTCGCCCTCAGCGAAACCTGGGCGGATACCCGCTTGACACTGGTGGCCATCAAGAAGATGGTCACCGGCCTGTTGTCACCCACCAACCTCAGTGGACCAATTACCATTGCCCGGGTTGCTGAAGCCAGTGTCAGTTCCGGGTTCGAAGACTTCGTGCGTTTTCTTGCCTATCTGAGCGTGAGCCTGGGCATTCTGAACCTTCTGCCTGTGCCGGTGCTAGATGGTGGTCATATCGTTTACTACACCATCGAAGCTCTCCGTGGGAAGCCGCTTTCCGAGCAGGCTCAGGCGTTTGGATTACGAATTGGTATGGCAATGATCCTCACATTAATGGTGTTTGCTCTTTACAACGACCTGATGCGGTTGTGAGAATTGCGAGCTCCTTACGCGCATTAACCAGGCGAAATATTTGAATGAGACGTTCTCTTCTAGGTGTAGCCGTTGGCCTCGCTGTAGCCGTGTCCGGCCTGAAGCCAGCATTTGCTGATCAGTTCACTGTTGCGGATATTGAGGTGGAAGGCCTGCAGAGGGTATCTGCGGGTACTGTTTTTTCCGCGTTCCCTGTCAATATTGGCGAGCAGGTGGACGAGACCGAGCTGGCTGATGCGATCAAGTCGCTGTTCCGGACCGGTCTTTTCACCGACATTGAGGCCAGCCGGGATGCCGGTGTGCTTATCCTGACGGTTCGTGAACGACCCTCCATCAGCGATATCGAGATTGAGGGCAACAAGAACATTGAAACCGAGATGTTGATGGATGCCCTCGCTGGCGCCGGGCTTCAGGAAGGCCAGGTATTCCGGCGTGCGACTCTTGAACGTCTGGAACTGGAAATTCTGCGCTCTTACATTGCCCAGGGGCGCTACAACGCCCGGGTAAAGGCAACGGCCGAGGAGCTGCCCAGAAACCGCGTTGCGATTCGCCTGGATATCAATGAGGGGTCGGTCGCTGCGATCCACCATATCAACCTGATCGGCAACAAGGACTTCAGTGACGAAGAACTGCAAGAGCTGTTCGAGCTGCAGACCACGAGCTGGTGGAACTCAATTACAAACTCGGACAAGTACGCGAGAGAGCGCCTGAGTGGCGACCTTGAATCGCTGCGGTCGTTCTATCTTGACCGTGGTTATCTGGATTTCAACGTCGAGTCCAGCCAGGTATCCATTTCGCCTGACAAACAAAAAGTCTTCATCGCGATTGCCCTGAATGAGGGGCCTCAGTACACCATTTCCGAGATTAACCTTCGTGGTGAGCTGATCGTGGGTGAAGAGGAGCTGCGCTCGCTGATTCCGGTTGAGGAGGGCGACGTATTTTCCCGATCCCGCATGACGGCAATTTCCGAATCCCTGGCATTCCGGCTCGGAAGGGAAGGCTACGCCTTCGCCAACGTCAATGCCGTTCCTGAACCTGGTGAGAACAACACGGCTGCGGTGACTTTCTTCGTCGAACCGGGCAAGCGGGCTTATGTCCGCAGAATCAATTTTGAGGGCAACGTTTCCACCCGTGATGATGTATTGCGCCAGGAAATGACCCAGATGGAGGGCGGTGTTGCGTCTTCCGATCGCATCGAGTTTTCCAAGACCAGACTGGAGCGTCTCGGCTTCTTCGAGATGGTGAATGTTGAGACGGTACCAGTTCCGGGCACCGACGATCTGGTTGATGTGAACTACTCCGTGGCAGAACAGCCGACGGGCAGTCTTTCCGCTTCCGTCGGTTTCTCGCAGGAGTCCGGGGTGATTCTTGGCGCCAACGTGTCCGAGAATAATTTTTTCGGTACCGGGAAGCGCGTCTCTTTCGGTGTCAACGTGAGTGATTTTGTCAAAAGCGCAAACGTCTCCTACCTGGACCCTTACTACACGGTTGACGGCGTAAGCCGTGGCTACAGTCTTTTTGCCCGGCAAACCGATTATGAGGAAGAGGATATCTCCGCCTTCCTGCTGGACGAATATGGCGGCCGTATCACCTTCGGTTATCCCACGGACAATATCACCCGTTTGAACTTTGGGGCCGGGTTTACCCAGTCCAATCTTAAGGAAGGCCTGTTCACCTCACAGGAGGTCATTCAGTTCATTGATGAGGAAGGGGATTCGTTCAATAACTTCTTCCTCTTCGGCAGCTGGCGCCGCAGTACTCTCAACCGGGGTGTTCTGCCCAGTGATGGCCATAGCCAGTCGTTGTCGCTTGACGTAGCAGTGCCGGGCAGCGATCTGACCTTTTACAAGGTGACACACAAGACCGATTTCTACTATCCGGTGACTGACGATAATCGCTGGATCTTACGGGCGCGTTCAGAGATCGGTTATGGTGATGGTTACGGAGATCGGACCCAGATGCCGTTTTACGAGCACTTCTATACAGGGGGCTACGGATCGGTTCGGGGGTACCGGGCCAACTCCTTGGGTCGCCTTGCTACGAACAACGTCAACGACCTCTCAGACCCGGATCCGTTCGGCGGTAACCTGCTCACTGAAGGTGGTGTTGAGCTGATATTCCCCACGCCCTTTGCCGGTGATACCCGCTCCATGAGAACGGCGTTTTTCCTGGACGCAGGTCAGGTGTTCGACACTGCGCGCGGTTTCGATCCGGAACTGAGCGAAATCAGAATGTCCGCCGGTATTGGCTTCCAGTGGATTACCGCTGTTGGCCCGCTGGCCTTCAGTCTGGCGAAGCCGCTGAACGACAAGCCGGGTGATGACACCCAGGTATTCCAGTTCTCGCTGGGCCAGACCTTCTAGCGCATGGATAATAACAACCTACGGATGAAAATCAGGAGAAAACCAATGTCCCGATTCATGTTGATATTCGCCGCCATGGTTATGGCGTTTTCATTCCCGGCCATGGCTGAAACCCGAATTGGTGTGGTGGACCTGCGTCAGGCACTGTTCTCTTCAGACGATGCCAGGACCTTCAGCGAATCCCTCCAGAAGGATTTTGCGGGCGATGAGGCCCGGGTGCGCGAAGCTCAGGAAGAGGCCCGCAAGCTCCAGGAGCGCCTGGAGAAAGACGGTGCCATGATGAACGAGAGCGAGCGCAACAAACTGGCCGGTGAGTTCCAGGAAAAGGTAAAAGAGTTCAACTTCCTGAAGCAACGGCTCGATTCAACGGTGAATCAGCGTAAGCAGGCATTTCTGGAGCAGGCCCGTCCCGAGGTGGACGCGGCGGTCAAGGAGCTTCTTGAAGAGAACAATCTCGATCTGATCCTGCCCAGCGAAGCTGTTGTCTATGTGAAGCCTGAAATGAACCTGACCTCTCAGCTTCTTGAAAAACTGAACCGTTAATCTGTGACGGGCACCCCGGTGCCCTGATCGTTGCTTGGGAGCACGCAATGACAGAAAGGTCCTATCGCCTGGGGGATATTGCCAATGCCCTGGGTGCGGAGCTGCGCGGTGATCCTGATATCAGGGTATCGGGGCTGGCGACGTTGCAGGCCGCCGTGCCCGGCCAGATCAGTTTTCTCGCTAACCCTTCCTATGGCAAGTATCTGGCGGATACACGTGCTTCGGCGGTTATTGCTTCGCCGGCCTCGGCGAAGGATGCTCCGACCAACGTCCTGTTACTGGACAATCCCTACCTCGGCTATGCTCAGCTGAGCCACTGGTTTGATCTCGCGCCTGTTGCTTTGCCCGGCGTTCACGCGACTGCTGTGGTCGATCCGTCGGCCAGCATCGCTGACGATGCCTGTATCGGTCCTAATGTGGTGGTGGAAGCAGGGGCTGACATTGGCGAGAAAGTCGTCGTGGGAGCCGGCTCGGTTATTGGCGCCCGCGCCAGGGTCGGGGCCCGGACTTTAATCCGGCCACGGGTGACTCTGGCTCACGATGTGGTCATTGGCGAGCGTTGTCACATCCTCAGTGGCGCCGTTATTGGCTCCGACGGTTTTGGTTTCGCTAATGAGAAGGGTGTATGGCACCGGATCGCACAGCTCGGTCGGGTTGTTCTGGGGAGTGATGTGGAAGTGGGTGCCAACACCACCATTGATCGTGGCGCTCTCGACGACACCGTCATCGGTGATGGGGTGAAACTCGACAACCTCATCCAGATTGCCCATAACGTTCGCATCGGCGATCACAGCGCCATGGCGGCGATGGTCGGCATTGCCGGCAGTACCCGCATTGGACGGCACTGTGTATTCGGCGGCGCCTCGGGTGTGGCTGGTCATCTGGAGATTGCTGATCAGGTTCATCTGACAGGTATGACCCTGGTAACGGGCGACATTCGTGAGCCCGGGGTCTATTCATCCGGCACCAGCGCCGATAGCAACCGTCAGTGGCGCAAGAATGCTGTCCGCTTCCGGCAGCTGGATGCGCTGGCAAGACGGGTAAAAGAACTGGAAAAGAAATTAGAGGGCTGAGGCCGATCAACATGATGAACATCGACGAAATTCTGGAATACCTGCCGCACCGATACCCGTTTCTGCTGGTGGATCGGGTCACGGAGGTCGAAAAGGGAAAATCGATCAAGGGCTACAAGAATATTTCGTTTAACGAGTCGTTCTTCCAGGGCCACTTCCCGAACAACCCGATCATGCCGGGGGTGTTGATCATCGAAGCCATGGCTCAGCTGTCCGGCATTCTCGGTTTTGTGACTGTGGGCCGGAAACCTTCTGACGGCGTGGTACAATACCTCGCCGGATCCAGCAAGGCCCGGTTCAAACGCCCGGTTTTACCAGGGGACCAACTGTGTATGGAGTCGGAACTCATCTCCGGTAAACGGGGTATTTACAAATTCGAGTGTCGCGCCCTGGTCGACGGTGAAGTCGTCTGCGTGGCAGAGATTCTGACCGCTGAGAGAGAAGTTTGATGGCGACAAATGACTGGTCGGGTGTCCATCCTCAGGCGATTGTAGACCCGTCAGCCAGGCTCGGGGACAACGTTACTGTCGGGCCCTGGAGCTACATTGGCCCTGATGTGGAAATCGGCGAGGGTACCGAGATCCTGTCCCACGTGGTGGTCAAGGGGCCGACGGTTATCGGCCGGAATAACCGTATTTTCCAGTTCTCCAGTATCGGCGAGGAATGCCAGGACAAGAAATACGCGGGCGAGCCAACCACACTGGTGATTGGCGACAACAACGTGATTCGCGAGAATTGCACGGTTCATCGGGGCACGGTCCAGGACCGGGGTGAAACCCGTATCGGCAGTGGCAATCTTTTGATGGCGTACGTGCATGTCGCTCATGACTGTATCGTCGGTGACAACACCATTCTGGCCAATTGTGCCACCCTGGCGGGCCATGTTTCGGTCGGCGATTTCGCGATTCTGGGCGGTGGTACCATGGTGCACCAGTTCTGTCATATTGGTCCCCACAGCATGGCGGCTGGTGGCAGCATCGTACTCAAGGACATTCCGGCTTATGTGATGGCGAGCGGTCAGTCCGCCCAGCCACACGGCATGAACGTGGAAGGCCTTAAGCGCCGCGGTTTCAGCAAGGATGTCTTGCTGGCTTTACGCCGCGCCTACAAGGTGATCTATCGCCAGGGGCTGACAACCGAACAGGCCGTCGAAGAGCTTGAGAAGTCCTACTCCGATGTTGCAGAAATACGTCCCCTCATTGACTCCCTGCGTGGAGCTCACCGCGGCATCATCCGCTAACCCGGCAGGAGCCTGTCGGTGACAGATCTTTCTCACGCGACCATCAGCGAGCGTAAAATCACATTCGGAATCATTGCCGGTGAGGCATCGGGGGATATCCTCGGTGCCGGCCTGATCCGTTCGCTGCGCCAACGCTATCCCCAGGCCCGGTTCGTCGGCATTGGCGGGGAGGAAATGGTTGCGGAGGGATTCCATTCCCTGGTGCCGATGGAACGTCTTTCGGTCATGGGGCTGGTGGAGGTCCTTGGACGAATTCGTGAATTGTTCAGCATCCGGGCCCGGCTCCTGGACTATTTCTTCGCCACGCCACCGGATGTTGTGATCGGTATCGATTCTCCGGATTTTACGCTTGCGATCGAACGGCGCTGCCGCGAGGCCGGCATTCTTTCCGTGCATTATGTCAGCCCATCGGTTTGGGCCTGGCGGCAGAAGCGGATCTTCAAAATTGCCAAATCGGTCAACCTGATGTTGACCCTGTTTCCTTTCGAGGCAAGGTTTTACGAGGAGCATCAGGTGCCTGTGGCCTTCGTGGGCCATCCACTGGCAGATCGAATTCCCATGGCGCCGGATACCCTCAAGATGCGGGAGTCGTTGGGAATAGATGCGGACGCACCCGTACTGGCGGTTCTTCCCGGTAGTCGTGCAGGAGAAGTGGAGAGACTTGGTACCTTGTTTCTTGAAGCCTCTCGCTGGATACAGGAAAGAAGACCTGATCTGCAGTTGGTGATCCCCTGCGTGAACCGGGACCGGGAGAAGCAGGTGCGCGATCTGGTCGATGCGTTGGAGGTGAAGCTTCCGGTTACCATCGTACGTGGGCGTTCCAGGGATGTTATGGCCGCCTCCGACGTTGTGCTCTTGGCCTCTGGAACGGCAACACTCGAAGCGATGCTTCTCAAAAAGCCGATGGTTGTAGGGTACCGCCTGAGCGGGTTCAGCTATGCGCTTCTGTCGAAGTTGGTGAAGGTGCCTCATGTCGCATTGCCCAATCTCCTCGCGAAGCGCCAGCTTGTTCCAGAGCTGCTCCAGGACGACGCCACGGCCGAGAGTCTGGGTGCAGCAGTGCTTGAGCGACTGGAGAACAAAGAGGAGAGGGCGAGGCTTAACGAAGCCTTTACCGAGTTGCACCATTCACTGAAGCAGGGGGCTGATGAAAAAGCCGCTCAGGCGATCTCAGACCTGATAGAGCAGGGTGTCCACTGATGCCCAAGAGCCCTTTGCCACCCTTCGAGTGTCGTTACACCGGTTCTTTGCTTGCCGGCGTGGACGAAGTCGGTCGGGGGCCGCTCATCGGGGCCGTCGTGACTGCCGCGGTCATTCTGGATCCGGACCGGCCAATCGCAGGCCTGGCTGACTCAAAGAAACTGACCGAGAAGCGTCGCAACGCCCTCTACGATCAGATTCTCGAGCATGCCAAAGCCTGGAGCATTGGCCGGTGCGAGTCCCACGAAATCGACCGGCTGAATATCTACCAGGCCACAATGCTGGCTATGGAGCGCGCAGTATCGGGGCTGGCTGTGGTGCCTGAGTACGTTCTGGTGGATGGTAATCGCTGTCCCAAGTGGCGCTGGCCGTCGGAACCGGTTGTCAAAGGCGACAGTCGGGTGGCTGCCATCAGCGCCGCTTCTATTATTGCCAAAGTAACCCGTGACCGGGAAATGGAAGCGCTGGAAGCGCGTTTCCCCGGGTTCGGCCTGGCGCAGCACAAAGGTTATCCGACCCCGGTCCATCTGGAGGCCCTGCGCCGCCTCGGAGCAACCATTGAACACCGCCGCTCCTTTCGACCTGTTCAGGAAGTGATTGAAACAGTGGGATTCTATCAAGATCACGCTGCCCCAGAGCCCGAAGAGCTTCAGTACCGGGCAGACCTTTTCGAAGATATCGATTGACAGTTTTGAATCCAATCATTAATATACGCGCACGTTGATCGGGGTAGCCCGGTAAACAACCAGTTTTGATGCGGGGTGGAGCAGTCTGGTAGCTCGTCGGGCTCATAACCCGAAGGTCGTTGGTTCGAATCCAGCCCCCGCTACCATAAAAGAGAAAGGCAGATCAGTTAGTTACTGGTCTGCCTTTTTTGCGTTTGGGCCAGCAGAAATTCCATGTGACGTATATGTGACAAATATGTGCCAAGGCTTGTGACGGTTCGATCTGCGGCCAGCTGGAAAATGACCGTCAGTCAGTTTTTGTTCTTCCTGTGAGAGTGGTCTTCTACGCGGCAAGCCTGAGTGTGTTCTTGAAGTTCCAGTCTAGCCCAATCTGCCACATTATTATGGCGACATTCGTCGGGGTTCTGGCCACGCTTTCATTGGGAAAGCGCACTTTATGCGGCGACGAGATGAGCCAGTGAGGGGAATCTGAACCGAGGTAAGTTCACTCATACGCTGGGAGTGGCAAGGGCATCAGCATAAATCCAAGCTTCTAAACAAAAGCGAACATTCGAAAATTGTCAGAATGACCACAAAGCGTGCTTCTACGGCGAAGGCTCGTTTCCCTGGGGCCACTTGCTCTGACATTCTCATTGCCATCCTCGCTGGAGATCCTGATGGCCCTGCTGCCTGTTCTGATCACCCTGCCGATGATTCTTATCGTCGACACCTGGGGCAAGTTTGCGTTTATCACACCGTTCCTCTTGATTCCCGGCTACCTCACAATTGGCTACGTTCTTTATCGCTCGGCAAGCCGGCCGGTGTTCGATCGCAAATCAGGGCAGTTCTGGAAGGGTTCGTGCCAATCCCGTCAGAAAGGGAAAGTCCCGCTGTCGGACTTTCATGAGGGTTGGCAGACAAACGAGAAAAATAGCCCAAAAACACTCTCAACCTATTGAACTACTGGTTTTTTGGTCACCCAACCCCCGAGTTCATGCCATTCTGGGCGATAAGCGGAACTTAGCCTTGTTGTCGACCCCGCAGATTCGGAACCGTCGCGGGCAACGCCCATATCGCCGGTGATAATGCCTTTTACCTGGCCATCCTCAACAATGGTCTCGGCGGCGGCAAAGCCGGGGTAGACTTCAACGCCCAGTTGCTCAGCCTGTTCGGCGAGCCAGCGGCAGAGGTTACCCAGGCTGATAATGTAGTTGCCATGGTTGTGCATGTTCTTGGGCACAAACGCATTGGGAATCCTGGTGGCGTTTTCCTGGTTCTTCAGCAGGAAAATGTCGTCACGGGTAATCGGCGTGTTGAGCGGAGCGCCTTTATCTTTCCAGTCGGGGAAGAGTTCGTTGAGGGCAGTGGGCTCGAATACGGTACCGGCCAGAATGTGAGCGCCGATCTCAGACCCTTTTTCTACCACGCATACGGTGAGTTCCTCGCCAGCTTCCTGTGCCAACTGCATGACACGGCACGCTGCCGACAGGCCCGCCGGGCCGCCGCCGACGATCAGAACATCAAATTCCATCGATTCGCGTTCCATAATTGTTTCCTCAGGATATAAAAACAAAAAGGCCCCCATGGCGGGGGCAAAAGAGGGGTACAACAACGACGCAAAAACCCCCTGAGTATCTACACCGCGTTTCGGAGTTCAGTCTCTAACTCGGGTACAGCTTCGAAGAGATCCGCAACGAGGCCGTAATCAGCAACCTGGAAGATCGGCGCTTCTTCATCCTTGTTGATCGCAACGATCACCTTGGAATCAGACATACCAGCCAGATGCTGGATGGCACCGGAAATGCCCACGGCGATGTACAGCTGTGGAGCAACAATCTTACCGGTCTGGCCAACCTGCATGTCGTTCGGTACGAAACCAGCGTCAACAGCAGCACGGGATGCGCCAACAGCGGCACCCATCAGATCGGCAACCTGCTCAAGCATCTTGAAGTTGTCGCCGCTCTGCATGCCGCGACCACCGGAAACAACGATACCGGCGCTTGCCAGGTCAGGACGGTCAGACTTGGCCAGCTCTTCGCTTACAAACTGGGACAGGCCAGCGTCTTTTACAACGTCTAGCTGTTCAACAGCAGCGGAGCCACCTTCACCAGCAACCGGGTCGAACGCGGTCGGACGAACAGTAACAACCTTGATGCTGTCACTGGATTTTACAGTGGCAATGGCGTTACCAGCGTAGATCGGACGAACGAAGGTGTCTTCGGACTCCACACGCATGATGTCGGAAACCTGGGCAACGTCCAGCAGTGCAGCAACACGTGGCATAAAGTCTTTGCCCACGGTGCCAGCAGCAGCCAGGATGTGGCTGTAGCCCTTGCCTACTTCGGCAACCAGCTCATCCAGGTTTTCGGCCAGGAAGTGACCATAAGCGGCGTTGTCGGCAACCAGTACCTTGTTAACGCCTTCGGCCTTGGCAGCTGCTTCAGCTACCGCACCACAGTTCTCACCGGCAACCAGTACGTCGATGTCTCCGCCGATGGCCTTGGCAGCCGCTACAACATTCAGGGTAGCCTGTTTCAGGCTGCTGTTGTCATGTTCAGCAATTACAAGGATGCTCATTTAGATCACCTTCGCTTCATTCTTCAGTTTATCGACCAGCTCGGCAACGTCGGCCACTTTCACACCCGCCTGACGGGAAGCAGGCGCTTCAACCTTCAGGGTGGAAAGGCGCGGAGCGATGTCGACACCCAGATCGGCCGGGCTCATGTTGTCCAGCGGCTTCTTCTTGGCCTTCATGATGTTCGGCAGAGAAGCGTAGCGCGGCTCGTTCAGACGCAGGTCGGTGGTGACAACCGCAGGGAGGTTCAGGGAAAGGGTCATCAGACCACCATCTACCTCACGGGTTACGTTAACCTTGTCGCCTTCCACAACCACTTCGGAAGCGAAGGTGCCCTGACCCATGCCGGTCAGCGCGGCCAGCATCTGGCCAGTCTGGTTGTTATCGGAATCGATGGACTGCTTGCCAAGAATGACCAGCTTTGGCTCTTCTTTCTCAACAACAGCCTTCAGCAGCTTGGCCGCTTCGAGAGACTGAACCTCCTCGTCGGTTTCGACATGGATGCCCCGGTCCGCACCCAATGCAAGAGCCGTACGGAGCTGCTCCTGACAGGCTTTCGGGCCAATGGACACCACCACGATTTCACTGGCAACACCCTTCTCTTTCAGGCGAACCGCTTCTTCAACAGCGATTTCGCAGAACGGGTTCATTGCCATCTTGACGTTGGCGAGATCAACACCGGTGTTGTCCGGCTTGACGCGCACCTTTACGTTGTAGTCGATTACTCGTTTTACGGTGACTAGAACTTTCATCCAATTCTCCAGTTTTCAGGTGCCGGTTTCGGTTCCAAGAAGTCAGGTGAAATCCCGTGCGGATGCAGACGCAAGCAGTCGGCCATTGCGCTTGACGGTATAAATCGGAGTCAGGTAAAGCCAAGGGGAGTTCGGGTTGCGGAGGGTCAGTCGGAGAGGTCCGGTAACCGTATAGCCCTACAATACCCGGGCCTGTCGGGCCCGGGTGTTTTCCCTTTCAGTGACTGACTCAGAAATTGTACTGGGCCGCGAACATCACTCGGCTTGCATCGCCATCGTCACCGTTTACTTTCTCCACCTCGAAGTAGCCATACTGAACGCCGAGATTTACGCTTTTCACTGGGCTCCACTGGTAGTTAACGAAAGCGTTGGTGTTGGTTTCGTGTTTGTCACCCACGGCCAGGCCATCATCGACAGCGTCGTCCCAATCCATAGTGGTGAAACCATAAACAATGTTGAATGCACCCGGGCCGGCCTTGATGCTGGTGCCCAGGTTAGCGCTGTAGCCGGTAATGGTTTCTACGTCGCCGTTGGCGTCCACATAGGCATCTTCACCATAGTAGTTGGTGCCTGAGCGCCACAGGTAGCCGTTGGCGCCGTCGGTATAGTTGACGTTGCCCTGAATGCTGACCGTATCGGTTACGTTGAACTTGGCCGAACCGAAGACAGCAAAGCCCAATGCCGCATCGTCTTTGGTGCCGGTGTCATAACCAACTTGCTGGACAAGTGCCGCTGTGGAAAACGCAACCGGCCCTGACTCTCCGGTATAGCGTGCAGTAAAGGTAGGGATGCTTTGTTTGGTCTCTACTGAGGCACTACCATCAGTGATGCTGGCTTTGGAATCTTCAGCAGCCAGTGACAAACCGCCAGTGGTGTAACGTACTTGAGTAGTTCGGCTGTATAAGCCTGCGTTGCCTGCTACTCCGTCGAATTCTAGGACAGAGGTGGCGCCAGTGAACGCAGTGTAGTTTGACCAAGTCTGCCCCATAAGCCAGTTTTTGTACTGACCAAAAGCGTGGCGAAGACGGACGGTGCTGGTGCTGGTCCGAAAGTCACCTTCAATGGTAATTTTTACATCATTCGGGAGCGTCGTGCGAACACCGAGCCTTGATTGAACAGCATCGGCACCGAAATAACCGGAAGCTTCATTGTCTTCTGCTGCGCCGGTGTTCACTTTACTGAAGTCGCCTGAGCGGGTGCCGGTGGAGCGACTGATATCTTCATCAATATCGTAGGAGGCGTTGAGTCGTGCATAGCCATAAATATCAACGGTTGCATCGCCGGCGGTAAATCCGATAGCGGCCGACTGTCCAGCGACACCCAGTGCGATGGCGGCTGTAGTCAGTTTGATGGCTGTGAATAAATTTATTATTGGGCATAGGGGGTTATCTCCAAAATTATTGTTGGAATATCGAAAATCTACACAGGCGTACCCTGACTGACGACTTCATGAAATTATCCTTGTACGTCAGGTAGCGCCTGAAAAGTAACAGTAGATATGTACTCCAACAATTATCTATATTCGATAATACCTATGCCCCGTTTATATGGCTGGCTACTGATTCCGACATTGGCAGACCCTATCTATCCGGTTTTTCTATGCATCCTCATGCAATATTTGGTTTTTACGGGTGTCGCCAATCTCCTTTGGATCGAATAACAATTTTCCATTCCAGATTCCGGCCTGCACCTGTATCGCCACTTGCTGCATGATGATCTCCGCCAGCTTGAGGGTGGCCACGGAAGAGGGAAGGTCCATCGGAGTGACAATCGCCAGGGTTCTGCTGATCTCCGGAGAGGTGATGGGGATGGCGACGACTTCGGATCTTGAGGCCATGTCGTGGACCGCTGCTGATGAAAGGATGGTGTAACCCAGTCCCCGCCTTACCATGTCCGTCAGCATCGGCCAGGCGCTGACTTCCAGTGCCAGGTTCAGACTTTTATTGCGCTCCGCCGCCTCTTTTTCCATTCGTACACGCAAACCATGTTTTTCTTCCGGCAGTACGAGCGGCAGATCCATTACTTCATCCAGGGTAATCTCGGAGAGCTTGGAGACCTTGGTGCCGGGGGGCGAGATCAGGTAAAAGCGCTCTTCGATCAATGGCCGGTAGCGCAGATTTTTCTGGCTGCCGTGGTGGCTGTAGGTTATGGCAAGATTCAGCCGGTGTTGCAATACCATCTGTTGTAGCGTGCCGCTCATTGCGGATTTCACCGAGAGGGTGACCTGAGGAAAGCGTTTGCGATATTCCTCGATCGTGGCTCCGGAGAATGTATGGGCTACGGTAGGCAGGAGCCCCAATGTCACCTGGCCGGTCACCTCGCCAGCAACGGCGGTCACATCGGCCTGGGTGCGCTCCAGGCTCTGCAGCAGTGTGTGGGCCCGTTCATAAAGAAGTTCGCCAGCTGCGGTCAACACCACCCCCCGGCCGTGTCGGACAAACACCTCGACGTTCAGGGCTTCCTCCAGCATTCGGATCTGTCGGCTCAGTGCGGGTTGCGCCACAAACAGCTTTTCGGATGCGCGACTGAAACTGCCGGTGTCGGCGACCGTCAGAAAGGTGTTCAGCTGGCGCAGGTCGATGTTCAGATTGAAAGGCATGCCATCCCTCTTCTATAACAATTAAGTATCTGTTATTCGCATTCTATACCACACTTATGCATTAGTCTTGGTGTCTGTTCTTTAATTAATAATATGCTGAAAAAATATAGCACATATAAAAAGTATATAATTGTTGTAGTTTTGCCTTGCTGATACGGTTACTCAAATCAAGGGTTTTCTGTCGCTTCAAGGGGATAACAATATGCAGAACCGGTCAATCTACAACAGTGACCATGAGCTGTTTCGTGATAATGTCCGCCGCTTTTTCCGTGCCGAGCTCGAACCCAATATCGAGCAATGGGAAGAGGAAAGCGTGGTGCCGCGCAGTCTTTGGGAGAAAGCTGCGGAGAATGGCTTTCTGTGTTGCGGTGTGCCGGAGGAGTACGGCGGTCCGGGGGCGGACTTCCTCTACAACATGGTGCTCTCCGAAGAAACCGGCTACGCCATTGGCGGTGCCAGTGTCGGCTTCTCCGTTCAGGCCGACATTGTTGCCTACTACCTGCTGAGCGCCGGTACCGAAGAGCAGAAAAAGTACTGGCTGCCAAAGATGGTAACCGCTGAAAAGATTGCCGCCATCGGCATGACCGAACCCGGCGTCGGCAGTGACCTGAAGAACCTCCGTACCACGGCCGTCAGGGACGGCGACGAATACGTTATCAACGGCCAGAAGACCTTCATCACCAACGGTCAGAACTGTGACTTTGTCCTGGTGGCCTGTACCACGGACCCCAGTGCCGGTGGCCGTGGCATCAGTCTGATTATCGTCGAAACCGACCGCGCCGGTTTCTCCCGCGGTCGCAACCTAGACAAGATCGGTCAGAAGGCGGCCGATACCTCTGAAATGTTCTTCCAGGATGTGCGTGTTCCCATCAGCAACCTGGTCGGCGAGGAAGGTGAGGGGTTCAGAATCATGATGCGGGAGTTGCCCCGCGAGCGAATCACCATTGCCTGTCGTGCGCAGGCCGAGGCCCAGCGCGCTTTCGACATCACTAGGGATTATGTCAAGGAGCGCAAAGCGTTCGGAAAGGCGATTTTCGAGTTCCAGAACACCCAGTTCACGCTTGCCGATATGAAAACCAATCTGGAAGTGGGCTGGGCCTACCTCGATCAGTGCATCAAGAAGTGTGATGAGGGTGTGTTGACCCCGGAAGAGGGTGCCATGGCGAAGCTCTGGACGACCGAGAACGAAGGGGTGGTCGTCGATAAATGCCTGCAGTTGTTCGGTGGCTACGGCTACATGCGCGAATACCCTATTTCCCGCATGTATGTGGATGCCCGCGTGCGTCGGATCTATGGCGGCACCTCCGAGATCATGAAGCTGGTTATCGGGCGCTCGCTTTAACGGCGCACAGAGCTCTTAATCACCACTAACGATTGTTGAGATTGCACAACTAAAGGAAGGAATTCACATGTTTGGTATAACCGCCTACGGTGCCTACATTCCCAGAACCCGCTTGTCCAAGGCGGCGATCGCTGATGCCAACGACTGGTTTGACCCCAGTCTCCGCGGCCTTGCCAAGGGTGAGCGCAGCGTCTGTAACTGGGATGAGGACACCATCACCATGGCTGTCGAGGCTGGGCAGGACTGCCTGTCGGTCCTCGATGCCGGATCCGTCAATACGCTGTACCTGGCGTCTACCACACTGCCGTTCCTGGATCGCCAGAACTCGGTGGTTGTGAGTCAGGCCCTGAATCTGGGTGATCAGCTTCGTACGATGGATGTTGCCGCCTCCCAGAGAGCGGGAACATCGGCCTTGATCTCCATGCTGGAGTCTGGTGCCAGCGTTAGCGGCAACGCACTGTTGGTGGCGTCCGAGCACCGGCGCAGCAAATGCGGTTCGCGTGCCGAAATGCTCTGGGGTGATGGCGCCGCGGCACTCGGTGTTGGTGCTGAGGAAGTTATTGCCGAATACCTGGGCAGCGAAACCTATGTGACTGACTTCGTCGACCATTACCGCGGTGAGGACTCGACCCTCGATTATGAATGGGAAGAACGCTGGATTCGTGATGAAGGTTACATGAAGAGCGTACCCAAGGCTGTTTCCCGCTTGCTCGAAAAGGCGGGTGTAAAAGCTGTCGACATTGCTCACTTTGTGTTGGCATCGGATCAGGCCAGAACACCGGCGGCAGTTTCAAAAGAGATGGGGATCCCTGCCGAGGCTCTGGTGGACAACCACATCGGTAGCGTGGGTGTATCCGGTGTGGCTCACCCCATCCTGTTACTGGCCGCCGCGCTGGAAAAAGCGACCGCAGGTGATCTGATCCTGGTGACCGGGTTTGGTCAGGGCACCGACGCGGTTCTGTTCCGTGCCACCGACAAGATCAAAGACAGACAGCCGAAAATCGGCTTTGCTGGCGCCCTGGCGCGTCGACGTGAAGACGCCAACTACAACCGTTTCCTGAGCTTCAACAACCTGGTTGAGCGCGAGGTTGGCAAGCGTGGTGAGATGGACAAGCAAAGTTACCTCGCTGCCATGTATCGCCGAAAGGATTTGTTGACCGGCTTCGTGGGCGGCCAATGTCGTAGCTGCGGCACCATTCAGATCCCAAAGGAAAATTATTGCGTTAACCCCGAGTGCGGCGAACTGGACAGTCAGGACGATTATCCAATGTCTGCCGTACAGGGCCGCGTCAAGACCTGGACCGCTGACCGTCTGACCTTTGACTGGAACCCACCTGCGTATTTCGGCCTGGTTGAGTTCGAGGGCGGTGGCCGTCTGATGATGGACTTTACCGAAGTAGAGCCGGGCTCGATCGATACCGGCGTGCCGGTGTCGATGCACTTCCGTATCCGTCAGTTCGATAACCAGCGGGGCTTCCGGAAGTACTTCTGGAAAGCCACTCCGGTCCAGCAATAACTTACGCAGCTAAGACAGGTGAATGACAATGGCTAGTGGAATCAAAGATAAAGTAGCGATCCTCGGGATGGGCTGCAGCAAGTTCGGTGAGCGCTGGGACGCAAGCCCTGCGGATCTGATGGTTGAGGCATTTGAGGAAGGTCTGGCAGATGCGGGCATCGATAAAACCCAGATCCAGATGGCCTGGTTTGGCGCCGGTATTGATGCATTCAACGTTGGCTCCAGCGCCATGCCGCTGTCGATAGCCCTGCGGTTGCCGAATATCCCCGCTACTAAAGTGGAGAATATGTGCGCGACCGGTACCGAAGCCTTTCGTGGTGCGGTTTATGCGGTCGCTTCCGGAGCCTGCGACATTGCGCTGGCACTGGGTGTCGAGAAGCTCAAGGACGTGGGTTACGGCGGCCTGCCACAGCGCACTCGCGGTGTTGAGAATGACATGTATTGGCCGAACCTGTCCGCACCAGGGGCATTCGCCCAACTGGCCAGCGGTTACCGCGCCAAGCACGGTGTCGACAAGGCTGACCTGAAGCGCGCCATGGCTCATGTTTCCGTGAAAAGTCATGCCAATGGCGCCAAGAACCCGAAGGCTCACCTGCAGCGCGAGATCACCGAAGAGCAGGCCATTAATGCGCCATATATTGCCGAGCCCATCGGTCTGTTCGATTGCTGTGGCGTCAGTGACGGTGCCGCCTGTGCCATCGTGACCACGCCGGAGATTGCCAAACGCCTGGGCAAGGCAGATCTGGTGTCGGTCAAGGCCCTGCAATTGGCGGTGTCCAATGGCGAGGAAGCCGGTTTCAAAACCTGGGACGGTTCGCACATCAAGACCACGCGCATTGCTGCCCAGCGCGCCTACGATGAGGCAGGTATCACGAAGCCCCGGGAAGAAATCAGCATGACCGAAGTGCATGACTGCTTCTCCATCACCGAACTGGTTACCATGGAAGATCTGCAATTGTCCGATGAGGGACAGGCGGTTCGGGATGTCCTTAACGGTGACTTCGATGCCGACGGTCGGATTCCGTGCCAGATTGACGGTGGCCTGAAATGCTTCGGTCACCCCATCGGCGCATCGGGCATGCGAATGATCTATGAGAACTACCTGCAGTTTCAG
Source organism: Marinobacter sp. DSM 26671 (assembly GCF_900112835.1). Lineage (NCBI taxonomy): Bacteria > Pseudomonadati > Pseudomonadota > Gammaproteobacteria > Pseudomonadales > Marinobacteraceae > Marinobacter > Marinobacter sp. DSM 26671. Next base: position 193,246 of record NZ_FONF01000007.1, read on the forward strand.
GGGCGGGCTGGAGCGCGCCAGCTCAAGGATCCCCGGCTTGCCTTGAACCATAACCTGGGTGGTTTTCCTCACCAGAACATTTGCAGCATTTCCATTATAGGTCGCTACGAATAAGGCGGGTCAGTGTGTGGCCGGGCGTCCGGCCACAGTGGTACGCCCCTTAAACAACCAGATTCGGGAAGGTGTCGTGATGAGTGTCAGTGAACAGGTCGCAGCTCTGGAGCAGGCGGGACGCTGTGTCAGTCAGGTCCGAGTGAATGTTCAGCAGGCCCTGAAGAATCTCCAGTCGTTTTCCATGGTGAACGGCAAGCTGGATTCCGATCTGCTGGATAAGCACCAGTTGAGCTGCTACGAGCTGGCTTTCTGTGCCGCCGAGCTTGCCGCTTCCGACGCCGTATGCCGCTATGCAGCGGACGCGGTGACTGAAGACGAGCTTGCCGCCAGTACGGCGCTGGCGTTTTCCTCCGAAGCGGTCAGTTCGGTGATCCAGCGATTGATCGCCCGTGCCGGCGATATGGGGCTGGACATCGCGGAGTTGTCGGGGCTCTACGCTGACAGCGACATCCGTGAACTGCGCTCCGTGTACGGCAGTGGTGAGTTCCTGGCCTCGGTCGGCGCCACGGTCAGCGAGCGTGGCAGCACCCGCTTGCCGACCCTGCTCAATGAAGACAAAGAAATGGTGCGGGACATGTTCGCACGCTTCGGTGCGGACGTGGTGGCCCCCCTGGCCGAGCAAATCCATCGGGAAGACTTGGATATTCCGGACGAAATCCTTCAGCAGGCGGCTGAACTGGGGTGTTTCGGAATCAGTATTCCGGAGCGTTTTGGCGGCCTGCAGCCGGACGATCGGGACGACAGCCTCGGCATGATCGTGGTGACGGAGGAGTTGTCCAAAGCTTCCCTGGGGGGCGCCGGTTCCCTCATTACCCGCCCGGAGATCGCCGCCAAGGCCCTGCTTCAGGGCGGCACTCAGGCTCAGCAGGAAACCTGGCTGCCCCGTATTGCCTCCGGCGAAACACTGTGCGCCATTGCCATTACCGAGCCCAACTACGGCTCCGATGTGGCCTCGCTGGGTCTGAAAGCGACGCCGGTCGAGGGCGGCTGGGTTCTCAATGGTAGCAAGACCTGGTGCACCTTCGCCGGCAAAGCCAGCCTGCTGGTCACCATGGCTCGCACCGAGCCCGACCCGGCATTGGGGCACAAGGGGCTGAGTCTGTTCCTGGTGGAGAAGCCGGCAACACCAGGCCACCGCTTTGACCATCGCCAGCCCGGTGGCGGCACCATTTCCGGCAAAGCCATTGCCACGCTCGGCTACCGCGGCATGCATTCCTACGATGTGTTCTTCGAGGACTACTTCGTGCCAGCGGACCACCTGATTGGTGAGGAAGCGGGCCGGGGCAAGGGCTTCTATTTCACTATGGCCGGTTTCGCTGGCGGTCGCATCCAGACCGCCGCCCGGGCTACGGGGGTCATGCAAGCCGCATTCGAAAAGGCGCTGGGATACTCCCGGGAGCGTAAGGTGTTTGGCAGTGCGGTGGGGGACTACCAACTGACCCGCGTAAAACTGGGGCGAATGATGGCCACGCTTTCCGCCTCCCGCCAGTTCAGTTATTCGGTAGCGCGGATGATGGATGAAGGGGCGGGCCAGATGGAGGCCAGCCTGGTGAAGCTGTTCACCTGCCGTGCTGCGGAATGGGTAACCCGGGAAGCCATGCAGATTCACGGTGGCATGGGGTACGCGGAAGAGTCGGCCGTCAGCCGCTATTTCGTGGATGCCCGGGTGCTGTCGATTTTCGAGGGCGCGGAGGAAACCCTGGCCCTGAAAGTTATTGCGAGAAACCTGGTGGGTAACGCCTGAACGCTGGCAAATTGTATTGAACAACATTGATGAATCAAACAAGAGACCTGTAGGAGGGTGTCATGAGCAACAGTAAACTTCTTGAAGGAAAAGTCATCGTCGTCACCGGCGCGGGCCGTGGTATCGGGCGTGCAACATCGCTGATGTTGGCGCAGAGCGGGGCGAAGGTTGTGGTTAACGACATCGGCGGCAGCGCCGATGGTTCCGGTAACGATGCCACACCGGCCCAGGAAGTGGTCGACGAAATCAAGGCGGCTGGCGGTGATGCGGTTGCCAACTTTGACAGCGTGACCGAATGGGAAGGTGGTCAGAAGATCATCCAGTCCGCCATTGATACGTTTGGTCGCATCGACGGGGTGATCAACAACGCCGGTAACCTCCGCGATGTGATCTTCCACAAGATGACCGAGGAAGACTTCGATGCGGTCCTGGCCGTGCACCTGAAGGGTACTTTCAACGTCAGTCGTGCAGCCGCGCCGATCTTCCGTGAGCAGGGTAGTGGAACCTTCGTCAATATGACCTCCACCTCCGGTCTGATCGGTAACTTCGGCCAGGCTAACTATGCCGCTGCCAAGATGGGCGTTGTTGGTCTGTCCAAGTCCATGGCGCTGGACATGCAGCGTTTTGGTGTGACCTCCAACTGCATCGCGCCCTTCGCCTGGAGCCGTCTGATCGGCAGTATCCCGACCGACAGCGAAGAGCAGAAAGCCCGGGTGGCCAAGATTCAGCAAATGACCCCGGACAAGATTGCCACCCTGGCAGTGTCCCTGTGCAGCGACCAGGCGAAGAACGTTACGGGCCAGATCTTTGGTGTTCGCAACAACGAGATCTTCCTGTTCAGTCAGCCGCGCCCATTCCGTTCCGCACACACCTCCGAGGGGTGGACGCCGGAAACCGTTCTGGATCGTGTGCTGCCGGCCTTTGAAGCCGATTTCTATCCATTGAGCCGTTCCGCTGATGTCTTCAGCTGGGATCCGTTCTGATCTGCGGATTGGAGCAGGGGCGGAACGATAGCAACAGGAAAGGAGAGCAACGGTGGCCATCGATTACGACAAGCTGATGAATCGTAAGTTTGAATGCCTCAAGCATCAGTACACAGAGAAGGACACGATCCTCTATGCACTGGGTGTGGGGCTGGGTATTGATCCCCTGGATGAGGACTGCCTGAAATTTGTTTATGAAGATGGCCTCAAGGCACTTCCCAGCCAGGCCAATGTGTTGGCCTACCCGGGGTTCTGGGCGAAAGAACCGGATACCGGCATTGACTGGGTCAAGATCCTCCACGCTGGTCAGGAAATGATCATGCACAAGCCGCTGCCAGCCTCCGGGCAGGTAGAGGCAACCACCAAAATCACCGACATTATCGACAAGGGTGAAGGCAAGGGGGCGCTGATTATTTCCGAGCGCACAGTGCGCGACAGTGCCACCGGAGAGGACCTTTGCACCCTGGTGAGCACGACCCTCGCCCGTGGCGATGGCGGTTTTGGCGGCCCTGCGGTTGCCTCTCCCAGGCCGGACCCGATTCCCGAGCGGGAGCCGGATCACGTGTGTGACCTGCCCACGCTCGCCCAGGCCGCACTGATTTACCGTTTGTCCGGCGACTATAACCCGCTGCATGCGTCACCGGAGGTGGCCAGGGCTGCCGGCTTCAAGGCGCCGATCCTGCATGGCCTGTGTACCTTCGGTGTGGCAACCCACGCCATCCTCAAGACGTTGTGCGATTACGACCCTGCCCGGTTCCACCGCATCCGCCTGCGGTTTTCATCCCCGGTCTACCCCGGTGAAACCATTCGCACGGAAATCTGGCGTAACGGTCAGGAGGTGGCGTTCCGCTGTCGCGTCGTCGAGCGTGATGTGGTGGTGATCAACAACGGCTATGCCGAGGTCAACTGATGCAAAGCATACTTTCAGGATTCCGCGTTGTTGAAGGCAGTGCGTTCGTTGCGGCCCCATCGGGTGGGATGACGCTGGCCCAGCTGGGGGCCGATGTTATCCGCTTCGACCCGATCGGTGGCGGCATTGACTACAACCGCTGGCCGGTGACCGCTGATCAGAAAAGTCTTTACTGGCACAGCCTGAATAAAGGCAAGCGTTCCATTGCCGTGGACTTCCGGCGTCCGGAGGGTCAGGAGTTGCTGACCCGGCTGATTACTTCTCCCGGGGAGGATGCTGGCATGTTCCTGACCAACTTCCCGGCCAAGGGGTGGTTGTCCTATGACCAGTTGAAGGGTTATCGGGATGATCTGATTTACATGAACCTGACCGGTGATCGCAATGGCAAAAGTGCGCTTGATTATACCGTCAACTGCAAGGTGGGCTTCCCCTCAATTACCGGTGTGGGCAAGAGCAAATCGATCCCACCGCTGAATAACCCCATGCCGGCCTGGGACGTGATTACCGGCCAGCAAATCGCCCTAGGGCTATTGGCCGCGGAGCGCCATCGGCTGAAAACCGGTGAGGGCCAGTTGGTGAAGATTGCGCTGGCGGATGTTGCCCTGGCAACTCTGGGTAACCTTGGCTATATCGCCGAAGCGATGATTAACGGCACCGAGCGTGATGCCATTGGTAACCATATTTATGGCACCTATGGCCATGACTTTGCCTGTCAGGATGGTGAACGGGTGATGGTGGTCGGGGTGAGCCCGAACCAGTGGAAGGCGATTGTCGAGGTTACCGGCACCGCTAATGAAATCAACGAACTGCAAACCCGGATGGGACTGGATTTCAGCAAGGAAGGGGACCGTTACCAGGGCCGGGAGCAGATTACCGAGATATTCCAGCCCTGGTTCGCACAACGGCCGTTCAGCCAGGTGGCAAGTGAACTGGACAATGCCGGTGCGTGCTGGGGTAAGTACCAGACCATCAAGGAAACCGTGGAGTCGGATATTGACTGTTCGACGGACAACCCTTTATTCCAGATGGTGGAGCAGCCAGGCATCGGGGAGTACCTGATGCCGGATCACCCGCTGAATTTCACCTCGCTGGAGCGGGAGCCGGTACGCCGGGCCCCGAAGCTGGGTGAGCATACCGAGGAAATTCTTGCCGACACCCTGGGCCTGTCTGCGCCGGAGATCGCCAAGCTGTTTGACCAGAAGGTTGTGGCCGGATCTGACTAAACATAATAATGCCATCCGCCGGCACAGTTGCCGCGGGATGGCATGGGAGACGTTGTATGGGACCGCTACATGGCGTCCGTATTATCGAATTGGCCGGTATCGGCCCCGGCCCGTTCTGCGGCATGGTGTTGGCGGACCTGGGGGCAGAAGTCATCAGTGTGGAACGTGTCGGCGCCCAGGCAGAGAAGCCCGCACTGGACTGCAGTCGCAGGGGCAAACGATCCATTTCTCTCAACCTCAAGAGCGAGGCCGGTGTCGAGGCCCTGTTGAAGCTGGTGGAAAGTGCCGATGCCCTGTTTGAGGGATTCCGCCCCGGGGTGGTCGAGAAACTGGGTATCGGTCCCGAACAGTGCCTTGAGCGCAATCCGAAGCTGATCTACGGGCGCATGACCGGGTGGGGTCAGTATGGTCCGATGGCTCAGGCCGCCGGCCATGATATCAACTACATCTCTCTCACCGGGGCGCTTCATGCCATAGGCCGTCGGGGAGAGAAGCCGGTGCCGCCACTTAACCTGGTTGGCGACTTTGGTGGCGGCGGCATGTTCCTGGCACTGGGCATCGTCTCTGGCATACTCGAGGCCAGGACATCGGGCAAGGGCCAGGTCATCGACGCAGCCATGACCGACGGTTCCGCCGTGCTGATGTCGATGTTCAACACGGCCTATGAGATGGGGCGCCATTCCCTGGAGCGGGGCACCAATCGTCTTGATGGCGGCGCCCACTTCTACGACACCTATGAAACCCGCGACGGTAAATACATCTCCATCGGCTCCATCGAACCCCAGTTCTACAATCAGCTGCTTGAGGTGGCCAACCTGCCGCGCGAGCAGTTCGGGCAACAGATGGACCAGTCGCGCTGGCCCGAGCTCAAGCAGGCCATTGCGGACGTGTTCCTGCAGAAAACCCGGGATGAGTGGTGTGAGCTGATGGAAGGGACGGATATTTGCTTCGCACCGGTCCTCGATCTGAAAGAAGCGCAGAATCATCCCCACAACCTGGCGCGGCAGACCTACGTGGATGTGGGCGGTATCAAACAGCCGGCACCAGCGCCCCGGTTCAGTCGCACGGAGCCTTCTGTCCGGCATGAAGCCCGGCCTTACGGCGCTGATACCGATGCGGTACTGGCCGAAGTGGGGTACAGCGCTGAACAGCTTGACGAGATGCGGGCACAGTCGACGTGCGGTTGATGATCCGTCCAACCGGGACGGCCTATTCAGGAGGACGATAATAAAATGACCCACTTGCTCTACGAAGTAGAAAACAACGTTGCGTATCTGACCATGAATCGCCCGGAAGCCCGCAATGCGCTCTCGATCGAGATGCGGCAGAAACTGCTTGAGACGCTTCAGGCCCTGGAATCGGATGACAGCGTACGCTGCGTGGTTCTCCGGGGAGCTGGTGAACACTTCCTGGCCGGTGGCGATGTGAAGTCGTTCATGGAGTTCACCGAGCTCACGCCGCAACAGCGTCGACTGACCTTTGTCAATCGTATCCACGGCCTTAATACGATCATGTACACCATGCGGCGCCTGCGCAAACCCATCATTGCCAGCGTTCGCGGAGCGGCGGCCGGCGCCGGGGTCAGCCTGGCGCTGTGTTGTGATCTGGTGGTAGCGGCCGAGGATGCGTTTTTTACCCTGGCTTATTCCCACATCGCCAGTAGCCCGGATGGTGGCGCGTCCTATTACCTGCCACGTCTGGTCGGCACCAAGAGAGCAATGGAAATCGCATTGCTCGGCGATCGGTTTAGCGCCGGGCAGGCCCTGGACATGGGATTGATCAACCGGGTGGTTGCGACTGAAGAGTTGCAATCCGAAACCCGGACCCTGGCGGAACGTCTGGCCAAGGGTCCCACCAAGGCCTACGGCAACATCAAAAAGCTGATCCTGGAGTCGTCGGACAATTCCCTGGAAGAACAGCTGCAGTCGGAGGCCGAAACCTTCGGCGACAGCGCCATGGCCGAGGACTGGGTCGAGGGTGTCCGGGCATTCAACGAAAAGAGACCCCCGAAGTTTACCGGGCGCTGAGTCCGGTAAGGGGAGTGAGGAAGTTCACAGGAGACACGCAGTGACAAATACAACAATCGATAAGGCGTCGTTCAAAGGCATCGTCTGCGGCAGCAGGCACCTGACCCATGAAGAATTCCAGTACAACATCCGTCAGGCCGCCAACGGGTTCAAGCGTATGGGCGTGCAGCCGGGCGATTGTGTCGGCATTTTCATGCGCAATGATATTCCTTTCCTGACCGCCAACCATGCTGCGAATTATGTCGGGGCCTATGGCGTTCCTATCAACTGGCATCTGGCCGGGGAAGAGCTGGAATATATCCTCAAGGATTGCGGTGCCAGGGTCATGGTGATCCATGCCGACCTGTGGCGCCGGATTCATCAGGCCATCCCCGGCGAAGTCCAGTGCCTGGTGGTGGAAACACCGGAAGACATCCGGGCCGCATTTGATCTGGATCCGGATGCGTGCGCCGTGCCGGAGGGACAGACCAACTGGCAGACCTGGCTGGCTGCCGAGGAGCCCATCGCGGAGCCGGCGCAGGCCGGACCGTCATCCATGTTGTATACCTCGGGCACAACCGGACATCCCAAGGGTGTGCGCCGCGTTACCCTGGATCAGGAAGGCGCGGCACAGATGCGTGATTTTCGCTCCAGGGTCTACGGCTGCGCGCCCGGGGCTCGCTGCATGGTGCCCGGTCCGCTCTATCACAGCGCCCCGAACGGCTACAGCATGCAGGCTTCCAAGATCAGTGATCTGTTGGTGATCGCCCCCCGCTTTGATGCCGAGGGAGTACTGCGGCTCATTGAGGACTACAAGCTGACGGCGGGCATTATGGTCCCCATCATGTTCATTCGCATGCTGAAACTGCCTGAAACGGTGCGCAACCGGTATGACCTGTCGTCACTGGAGTTCATTATTCACGCGGCGGCGCCCTGTCCGGCGGATGTGAAGCGCAAGATGATCGAATGGTTCGGGCCGGTGATCAACGAGTTCTATGGCTCTACCGAATCCAGCGCGGTGGTTGCTTGCAATTCCGAGCAGGCGCTGGCGAAACCGGGCAGCGTGGGCAAGACGGTCCCGGAGGCGGAACTCCGCATACTGGATGAACAGGGCAACTGCCTGCCTCCTAACACCGTCGGGGAAATCTACTCCCGGTTCCCGTTGCTGGATTTCACCTACCACGGCAAACCCGAAGCGCGGGTGGAAATCGACCGGGATGGCTTCATCACCTCGGGGGACATGGGCTATCTGGATGAGGATGGCTTCCTGTTCATTGCCGACCGGGTCAAGGATATGGTGATCTCCGGTGGTGTGAACATCTATCCAGCGGAAATCGAGTCGGTGTTGCACAATTACCCCGGGATCAAGGATTGTGCGGTCTTCGGGATTCCCGATGAAGAGTTTGGCGAATCGGTGATGGCGGTGGTTGAGGCGGAAGGCGCTAATGATATCTGTGTAGACAAAGTTAAAGCCTATCTCCGTGAGCATCTCGCGGGTTTCAAGGTGCCAAAAACCATCGAGATTGGATCAGACCTGCCACGGGAAGATTCGGGCAAGATTTTTAAGCGTCGCCTGCGTGACAAGTATTGGCAGCAGGCTGGCCGGAAGATCTGAGGTTGCCATACTGCTGGCATGCATACGGCCTCCTGGGCTTTCCGGGGCTCAGTATCCGCGGAATGCCGGCCGCCTCCTGCGATGATGAGCATCGATTGCTTCGGCGAAATCCTCGGTGTTGAAGGCCGTTTGCTGGCATTCGGCCTCCAGGCTAAGTGCGGAGGAGAGATCCAGTGTCGCGGCCATCGCCACTTCTTTCTTGATCAGGCCGAGAGCGGTGGTTGGTCCGGACGCCAGTTCGCAGGCCAATTCCTCGGCTGCCATCCAGAGCTGATCATTGTCCACTACTTTGTGGGCCAGCCCCCAGGCAAGTGCCTGCTCTGCCCCGAAGGTACCGCCGGTCAGTGCGAGCGCGGCTGTACGTCGTGGGCCGAGGGCGCGGGTCATAAACCAGGAGTTGCCGCCGTCCATGACTGCGCCAATACGGGCAAAGGAAATATGAAATGCTGCATCCCGGTTCACCAGCATAAGATCAGAGGCCAGGGCAAGGCTTACGCCCGCGCCTGCAGCAGGGCCATTGACGGCAGCTATGACCGGCACCGGCAGGCTGGTCAGCCGCCTGATGATCTGATTGATTCCGTTTTCCACCTGGTCACCAATGGTTGTGCGCCGGGTGAGGATTTCATCCGGCTGGACATCGGCGCCGCTGCAGAATCCTCGGCCGTTGGCGCGGATTACAATGGTGCGAACATTCAGGTCTGACTCCTGTTTTGTAAGCAGCCGGAGTAACTCCGTGCGCATCTCGTTGCTCATCGCATTGAGGCGGTCAGGTCTATTCAAGGTAATGGTCAGAATGTTGTTGTTTATCTCATGTATTGTATCGGCCATGGTTACTCCAGATGTTATTGTCTTTTGGCGATTTGTCGACTGATCTATCGGTATTTAAAAGTAACCCGGAATTGCTCTTTAATCTGACTTTTGGCATATCCGATCGGCATGGAAAATATAGATAAATTATAACTGCGCCAATGCAGGCATAGTGATAGCGTTGAGTCCCATTCCTGGTGATCTTGCAATCCGGATTTTACAAAAAGGATAACCGTAGCGACATCATTCATGGCCAACAGATTGTGAGAGTAATATGAGTGACGCAAACTTACAGTTTGAAGATTCAAATATGAGCGGTTTTCGGGAAGTTCTAGGGTTTTCCGTAACTGACTGGGAGCCTGGTCGTGCTGTCATTACCGCAGAGATGACTGAACGTCATCTCAATCGTAATGGTTTTGTTCACGGTGGGGTATTTGTGTCCTTGCTGGATAGTGCCGCAGGGCTTTGCGGAACATACTGCTCGGTGCCCGGCAACGTCAGGCGTTGCATTACGATATCGCTTAACACCCATTTCATGAATCCATTGCAAGCAGGGGTGGTGCGGATCGAAGCTGAGATGGTCAGCCGCGGCAGGAAGATATTTTTCGTCCAAGGAAGAATTACTTGCGGAGAGCTTCTGATCGCGACAGGCCAAGGCACCTTTCGCTATGTCCTGGGAGGCGAAAATGAGGAGGGTGTTCCCGTAGATTGACGTCCGTCAAGTCATGCCTGTCTGGCATGGAATCTATAAAATATGGGACGTTGTTGATATTGCTTTGCGGTGGTAGCTTGATCCTGTGAAGTGGATGCGTGTCATCCGCCACATCCAACAAAAACAAAACCCCATACGAGGAACAACATCATGATAACAAAATTCAAGTCGCTGACCTTCGGGTTTGTCCTGGCGATGGCCGGGGCTGCCCAGGCCTCCGCTGAGGTTGTGCTGCGGTACGCAGAGGCCGGGCCTAACCGCGGTACCCGTGCTGCAGCTGTGCAGTTTTATGCTGATGAAGTCGAGCGCCTGTCCGGCGGCGATATCAAGGTTGATATCCATTGGGGTGGAGCGCTGCTCAAGTGGAGTGGCGTCATGAGTGGTGTCTCTGCGGGTAGTGCCGATCTTGGTTCTGTGCTTTCTTCATACGAGCCTCAGGAGCTCAAGGCGCTGGCTATTGGCGATATTCCACTTGAATACGCTGATCCATGGGTTGGTATGCGAGCGATGTACGACCTCATGACCACAGAGTCCCAACTTCAAGAGTCCCTTGCCGGTCAGTCACTGGTTTACCTCAGCAACTTCAGTACAACCGGCGTCCAGTTCGAGTGCACCGAGGGCAACCAGATTCACACCGTTGGTGATATTAAGGGCAAGCGTGTTCGGGCCACCGGCACCTATACCAATGTGCTGGCGGAACTAGGTGCTGACACTGTGAGCATGACCTTCGGTGAAGTTTATCAGGCACTGGATACAGGCCTGGTGGACTGTCTGGCCAGTTATTTTTACACAATGAAAGCCTACAAGACTTATGAAGTGGTAGAGACAGTGACCCGGGTCGACTGGGGGCAGCTGCTTGGTTTTGCCATTGTGATCAACGAGTTTGTTTGGTCCGATTTAAATGGCGAGCAGCAGGCCATTATGCTGCAAGCCGGATCAAATATGATTGATCACTTTGCCCGCCTGACGATCGAGGATGCAGAAAAGGTGGCCAAAACCCTTGCGAACGGAGGTTTTGGCAAGGTGGTTCCGGTAATCCGGATGGCGCCCGAAGAGCGCCAGAAGATTCTCGAAGCCACGCTCCCGTTCCGTGATAGCTGGATTCAGGACGCAAATCGTCGTGGAATGGATGGACAGCGGATCTGGGACAGGTACATCGGACTGCTCGAGCAGTATCAGTCCGAATTCGAGGTTAATGGCTACCCTTGGCAGAGCTGACATTTAGAGAGCACGTTCGACTTCAAGCTGTTTGGCTTTGGGTGGACCATTGAGTGAGGTGTGGGTAACCACGCCGTACTTCGAATAACAAGAGGTTAAAAGCAATGACTGCCAAAAAAACGTTGAAATTTTGGGCTCTTGGCTCCGTACTCTCGCTTGCTACATTAGGTCATGCAATGGCAGAGACTACATTTCGTTTCGCCGCATCAATTCCAAACCGTGGGGCTCGGGCAGAGGCAATTCAGTTTTTTGCAGATCAACTGGAGGCGCAGTCCGGTGGCAACATGAAGCTGGACATTCACTGGAGTGGTGCGCTGCTAAAGTATAGAGCGATTCTCGGTGGCGTCAGTTCTGGAGCCGCCGATATGGGGTCGGTGCTGGCCGCCTATGAGCCACAGAAAATGCGGGCTCTGAGTGTTGGTGATATTCCGGTGCCGCAGGCCGATTCCTGGGTTGGTATGCGGGCCATGTATGAGCTGATGACTACCAACGAGCAGTTGCAGCACGAGTTTGAAGAGGCCGGAGTAGTATACATCACTAACTACACTACCAGCGCGATAGAGTTCGAATGTGGGGGTGGCGTGCGAATCGAGAAGCTGGAGGATTTTGCCGGTAAGAGAATTCGGGCCACCTCCATCTATGCCAATGTTCTCGACGACGCTGGCGCAAACATCGTGAACCTCAGCTACTCCGAAGTGTATCAGGCCCTGGATACCGGGCTGGTGGACTGTTCTGGTGGCTACCTATACGCCATGCGGGCATTCAAGACCCCGGAGGTTACTACCAGCGTGGCACTCACTAACTGGGGCCAGATCGCCGGTTTCGCCATGGTTATGAACAAATGGGCCTGGGATGACCTGACAAGTGAGCAGCAGAAACTTTTGCGACAGGTGGGCTCCGAAATGGTCGATTCCTTTGCCGAAAGGGTGATTGCTGACAACCAGAAAGTGATCGAAAAGCTGCCTACTGGTGAACTGGGTAATAAGGTCGAAGTTATTGAATGGTCGGACGAAAGTCGCGCTGAACTGTTTGACGAATCAGAAAAATACATTAATGCCTGGATTGCGGATATGAATAGGGCCGGTCTAAATGGCCAGGCCATCTGGGACGAGTATCAGTCCCTGTTAACCAAGTATCAGGCGGAGCTGGACGAAAACGGTTACCCGTGGAACCGGAGCTGATTGACTGAAGTCGTGAGGCCCACGGCCGGTGGCAAAGCCATCGGCAGATCCTGGGTAACCTACACTGATTTGACAACAATAAACAACTTTTCAGTAATCGGGACTCGTCCGGGTTCGGACGGGTTCTTATGGAGGTGCATATGGTCGTCACCGAGCGTTCGGAACGACTGCTGTCTGAAGGCTCATCGACTGCTCCCCTGGGAGTGATGAGGTGTGCAAGGGGCTCTCTGGCCTGGCTGGAGAACGTGTTTTTGCTGATCGCTGTGGTGTGTATTCTAGGTCTATGCGTCGTCATAGCCAGCAGCGTTCTGTTACGGTCATTTGCTTCTTCCGGAATACCGGATGAGGTCGTGATTGTCGGCGAACTGATGATTGGTGCACTCGTATTACCGCTGGCATTCGTGGCCGCTGATCGTGGTTTTATTGCCGTGGAAATCTTCACCCAGTTGTTGGGGCCAAAGGTACAGCAGCTGTTAAATGTGTTGACCGTGTTTGTGGGTTTGATTGCGGTGACACCGATTACCTTCGCGGCGTTTATTTCCGTGGTTGATGCTTTCGAGTCCGGCTCCTATTTTTTTGGCCTACTGGAGCTGCCCAAGTGGCCGGGGCACACCCTGTTCTTTCTGGGTTATTTCCTGTTTTTTGTACGGCTGATTGATCTGGCTCTCCATGACGGCCTGGAGGCCCTGGGCGTCATCAATCGCAAACAGCCGGAAACCGCAGATGAGGCCGAGCACTAATGGAACCGTCCGTTATTGGCAGTTGGGGCTTTGGGGCCGCGCTGGTGTTGATGATTCTGCGGGTACCCATCGCCTACGTGCTGGTTGGCGTGGCGTCGGTGTGCTCGCTGCTGGCCTACGCGTGGCGGCCGGGTGGGGAGTTCATGTTTGAGCGCGGTCTGCGCCCTGCCATGGCATTGATCGAGTCCAATGCCTTTGATTTTATCCATTCCTATTCGCTGAGCATGATCCCGCTGTTCATTGCGGCCGGGCACATTGCCTATCATTCCCGTATTACCACAGACATCTACGAGGCGGTTCGGGTGTGGCTGGCAAAAATGCCGGGTGGGTTGGCGATCGCGTCATTGTTCGGTTGCGGGGGGTTCTCCGCGATCACGGGTTCCAGCCTGGCCTGTGCATCCTCCATGGGGCGTATCTGTGTGCCTGAAATGCTGCGTTTTGGGTACAACAAGCAGCTTGCGACCTCCACCGTTGCCATGGGGGGCACGCTGGGGTCCCTGATTCCTCCGAGTGTCCTGTTTATTCTGTATGGCATGTTTACGGAGCAGTCGGTAAACAAGCTGTTTCTGGCAGGCGTTTTGCCAGGCATTCTGACGATTACCGGCTTTATTATTGTGGTCGTTATCTGGGCCATGCTGAAGCCGGGCGATGCCCCGGCTCCGAAAGACCTGAACTTTACCGGTCGTGACCGGCTGAAAGCCGCGATCAAGGGCTGGCCGGCGCTGATGCTGATGACGATCATCATCGGTGGTATCTATGGCGGTTTCTTCACTGCCACCGAGGCCGCCGCTATCTGCCTGGTGTTTGCGCTGACATTTGGGGTTCTGTCCCGCCGCCTGACCTGGGAGGATTTCCTGAGCTCCATGAAGGAGACGGCGTTCCAGTCCGCATCCCTGTTCTTCATCGCCATTGGCGCCAAGATATTCGTTTCCTTTGTATCCCTTACCGGCGTGACGGGGGCCTTCGTAGACTTCGTTGCTAGCCTCGGGCTAGAAAACTGGATGGTGCTTTTTAGCATTGTGTTGCTCTATGTGGTGTTGGGCATGTTCCTGGATTCCATCGGCACCATGCTGCTGACCCTGCCCTTTGTGATTCCACTGGTGGAAGGCATGGGTATGGATCTGATCTGGTTTGGCGTTGTGGTGGTCAAGCTGTTGGAAATTGGATTGGTGACGCCGCCCCTCGGCATGAATGTCTTCGTCATTAATAGTGTGGTGACGAAAGAGATCAAGGTACACACGATCTTCTTCGGTGTTATGAAGTTCTTGGTGGCGGATCTTATTGTGCTGGCGCTGCTGGTTTCGTTCCCCATTATCTCCCTGCTGATTCCACACAGCATGGGATGATGAAGGGTAACAAAGGTCAGGGGTTCGTTTTCAATGGCTGCAAGGAACTGGATTGATGTTAGCTGAGAGTGCGTATGCAGTGTCGGTGTTGAACCTGCTGGAGAAGGCAGCGGGCCGCTGGCCCGATAGTCCTTCGGTGACTTACGAGGGATATTCGTACACCTGGATTGAGACGTATGAGCGCTGCCAGCGTCTGGCCCGGGCATTGGCGAACCAGGGAGTGGGACCGGGGGCTCGGGTAGCCTACCTTGGCTACAACTCCCACTGGTGCTTTGAACTCTTCTTCGCTGCACCGATGGCAGGAGCTGTTGCGGTGCCGGTAAACTTCCGCCTGTCCGAGGGCGAAATGATTGAGTGTGTCGAGGATGCCGAACCAACGGTGTTGCTGGTCGACAGCCATCACGTTGAGCACGCCGGGGCGATCAGCCGGGCATGTCCCAGGCTGGAGACTCTGGTGTATTCGGGGGAGGGAGCTGTACCGGAGGGTTTCCTGAGTCATGAGGAACTGTTGTTGAGTGCTGTAGAAACGGAGCTTCAGCCCAGCGGCAACGATGATACCCTGATTATTTTCTACACAGGCGGCACAACGGGACGCTCCAAAGGTGTCATGCTGACACATATCAACCTGTTCACCAATGCGCTTGGCGGTATCCCATTTTACCGGCTGATCGAGAGAGAAACCCATTTGCTGGCGGGGCCCATGTTCCACACCGCTGCCGGTTCACGGGTCTATACCGCCACCATGATGGGCACCCACACGGTGATTCTTTCCAGGTTTGATGTGCTGGACACCATGCGGACCGTGGAAAGTCATCGCATCAATACCATGCAGGTGGTGCCAACCATGCTGCAGTTGATGTTTGATCACCCTCGATTTGCCGAGTTTGATTTGTCCAGTCTGCGGATGATCACCTATGGCGCATCGCCCATTCCGGTGGCGTTAATGGAGCGAGCGCTGAAACTTTTGCCGTCAGTCTCCTTTGCTCAGTCATACGGAATGACAGAAGCGTCCCCCGTGGTGACGGTGCTGGATGGTGAGGATCACTCTCTCGAGGCGGCCCGTTTACCACGGCTCGAATCGGTTGGGCGGGCGGTCTTCCATAACCAGGTCCGTATCGTCAACGTAGAGCGTCAAGTGTTGGGTGTCGGTGAGGTGGGTGAAATTGCCGTAAAGGGCGCAAGCATCATGAAGGGCTACTGGCGCGCGCCGGAATTAACCTCCGCAGTGCTTCAGGATGGCTGGTATTACACCGGGGACAGCGGCTACCTGGACGAGGATGGCTACCTGTTCCTGGTGGGACGGATCAAAGACATGATTGTCAGTGGCGGGGAAAATGTCTATCCAATAGAAATTGAAAATATTCTATCGCGCCATCCTGACATTAAAGAGTCTGCGGTTATTGGTGTGCCTCATAAAAAGTGGGGCGAATCTGTTCATGCCGTGGTAAGGCTGGCCGATGATGCGGTGGTAAGTAAGGACGATATTATCCGTTACTGCAGGGAGCGCATCGCCCATTACAAGTGCCCCACGGGGGTGACCTTCATGGAGCAGCCGCTTCCGGTATCGGCAGTTAACAAGATTCTTAAGTCAGAGCTCAGGAAGATGATTTCCGACGGTAATGAGTGATATTTTGAGGTTGTGGTGATTATGGATAGTATCCGTTTTAACTTTCCCGCCCCCGAGATTGATGACAGTGTCGATCAACTCCGTAAAGACGTCCGTTCGTTCCTGCAGGACGAAATTCGCAATGGCAGCTTTCGCCCCACGACAGATTGCTGGTGCGCCGGTATCGATCCCGCATTCAGCCGCAAACTGGGGCAGCGCGGCTGGATTGGTGTGACGTGGCCAAAACAGTACGGCGGCCGGGAGCTCAGTGCCCTGCATCGCTACGTCATCACAGAGGAACTGCTGGTTGCAGGTGCACCTGTACATGCGCACTGGATCGCCGATCGCCAGAGCGGTCCGCTGATCCTGGCAACGAGCACGGAAGAGATGAAACGTACTATTCTCCCTCGTATTGCAGCCGGCGAATGTTTCATCGCTCTGGGGCTCAGCGAGCCGGAATCGGGTTCGGATCTCGCTTCGGTGCGGACGCGTGCGCATCGTGTCGAGGGCGGCTGGGAAATTACCGGCACCAAGCTGTGGTCTTCCGGCGCCCACCACTGCCAGTACATGACGGTATTGGCACGCACCGGAGAGCGGGACGACCGGAAACGCCACGACGGCCTGACCCAGTTTCTGGTGCCGCTGGATTCGCCGGGGGTCACCGTTCGGGGTATCCGTGACATGAGCGGCGTGGAGCACTTCAATGAAAGTCATTTTGAAAAAGTGTTTGTTGCCGACGATGCCGTGCTTGGAGCGGTGGGCGAAGGCTGGAAGCAGATCACCAGTGAACTTGCCCTGGAACGTTCAGGCCCAGAACGTTTTCTGAGTACTTTTATTGCCCTGGAAAAGGCTATTCAGCGGGGGACAGCATCGATGGAGAAGCGGCAGGCCGTAGTCGTTGGCAGCATTCTGGCACGTATTCGTGGGTTGCGCGCCATGTCATTGGGCGTGGCGGCGTTACTTGGCCAGGGACAGTCACCAGATGTGGAGGCCGCCCTGGTGAAGGATCTGGGAACGCGTCTGGAGCAGGATGTCATTGAACGTTTGCGTGAGTTCTGGCCTATCCAGATGAAACCGAATGCCGGGGACGAATTGCAGAACCTGCTTTCCGACAGCCTTCTGAGGCAACCCTCGTTCACCCTTCGCGGTGGCACGAATGAGATTCTAAAAGGCATTGTCGCCAGGGGTATGGGGTTGAGGTAAGTCGCCCGGAATACGACCGATTGGCGGACGACCCATAAGAGGAAGTGGTATGGAGCAGACAGATCAGCTAATTCTCGATACAGCCCGCAGGCTATTCTCCGACCATTCCGGGGCTGATGTGGTTAACCAGGCGGAGCTCGACGAGCCGCCGGAAACGTTCCGCGATGCGGTAAGGGCCGCGGGTCTTTCACTGGCCTGGGTGCCCGAAGAAGCTGGCGGCGTGGGAGGTTCCCTTGCACTGGGCTTTAACCTAATTCGTCTGGCTGCCAGTTTTGCCGTTCCGGTACCGCTGGTGGATACCATGATTGCCAATCTGGTGCTTGCGAAAAGCGGCCTTGAACTTGCCGAGGGCTGGGCTGCCCTGGTGTTTGAGGAAGGCGAACTTCCGACCGTCGAGCAAGGAAGAGTCAATGGTGTGGTCGACAATGCACCGGGCGTGATCGACGGGTCACGGCTGGTGGTCCCAGTTACCGACGGAGGTATGGTCAGAATTGCCACATTTGCATTCCATAATCTGGCCATTGAGGAGCGTGAGAGTCTTGCAGGCGAAGCCCGAGCCAGGGTGGCATTCGATAGTGTAATACCCGCTCAGCTATCTCCGGTTGTTGATAGCATGAGTGAAGATGGGCTCAGGCAATTCTGCGCGCTGGTGAGGGCCTGTCAGATTGCTGGGGCGTTCGAAAAAATCACTGGGTTGACGGTTCGTTATGTGAGTGAGCGGCAGCAGTTCGGTCGCCCCCTGGGTAAATTTCAGGCCATACAGCACAAGGTCGCGGACATCGCCGGCGAGAGTGCCATGGCCAACGCCGCCGTTGAGCAGGCGATCCGGACGCTGTCGGAATGTTCGGAGCCTTTCTGCGGCGATAACCACGTATTCTTGCCGGTGGCCACTGCCAAGGTGGTAACGTCCGAAGGCGCTGCCACAGTCACTCGGTTGGCGCATCAGGCCCATGGCGCCATGGGCTTCAGTTTTGAATACCCGTTACAGCAATACAGCCGTCGTGTATGGGGCTGGAGAGAAGAATACGGATCGGAATTCTACTGGTCCGAACGCTTGGGCATGAGCGTGGCCAGCGAGGTAGGTCATGCCGGTGTAGAAGGTGGGCCGGTGTGGGATGTTGTGTCCCGCTAGAATTAACAAGGAAAACCAATGAAATCGTTTGATGATGTTGCAATTGAGTGGCACGACCACGTTGCCGTGGTGGAAATCCGTCGGCCGCCTCTGAACTTTTTTGACGTCCGCCTTATTGAGCATCTTGCGGAAGTCTTTGAGGCTCTGGAGGAAGATCGTCAGTGCCGTGCAATTGTGCTGGCCGCGCAGGGGAAAGCGTTCTGTGCAGGCGCTGACTTTTCCTCCAGCGGCAGTGATCTGTTCGAGGCGGACTCAGACAATAGTGCGATCACCCTGTATAAAGCCGCCGCGCGTCTGTATTCCTGTGCAAAGCCGGTGGTCGGGGCTATCCATGGCGCCGCAATCGGTGGCGGCCTGGGCCTATCTCTGGTACCGGATTTTCGTGTGGTTTGCCCGGAGACACGATTTGCTGCCAACTTCGTCAAACTCGGTATTCATCCGGGCTTTGGCATTAGTCTGGTGCTGCCTCGACTGATAGGCCAGCAGCGAGCCAATCTGATGCTGTTGACAGGGCGTCGGATCAATGGGGAAGAGGCGTTGGAGTTTGGTCTGGCCGACCAGTTGGTACCTGCTGATCAGGTTCGTGATCAGGCCATTGATCTGGCGACTGAAATCGCACAGTGTGCTCCACTTGCCGTGGAATCCACCAGGGCGACACTTCGGCATGGCCTGGTGGAGGAACTCCGGAGCCGGCTGGAACACGAGTTTGCCGAGCAAATCTGGCTGGCCAAAACAGACGATCATAAAGAGGGCATAGCGGCGGTCAAGGAACGCCGTGAGGGCAACTTCACCCGGTCCTGAGTGTAAATCCTTCTTTTTTGTTTTGGGTGTCGGATTAGCCGAAGCCATAATCCGACACCCCAATTGTTTACTCTTTTACGGCCACCCGCGCTTTGGCCGATTCGTATTCATCACGCAAACTGGCCACGGTGTCAGCCACCGACGCCAGTTGCGTAATCCCACCAACGCCCTGGCCAGCGCCCCAGATATCCTTCCAGGCCTTGCTCTTGCTACTGCCTCCGCCAAAGCTCATCTTGCTTTTGTCCGACGTGGGCAGGTTTTCCGGGTCCAGACCCGCTTTTTCTATGCTGCCGCGAAGGTAGTTGCCATGCACCCCGGTAAAGAGGTTGGTGTAGACAATATCGGACGCCGACGATTGCAGGATCATGTCCTTGTAGGACTGGTCGGCATTGGCTTCTTCGGTCGCGATGAAACGCGTGCCCATGTAGGCCACGTCCGCTCCCATGACTTCGGCGCTGAGTACGTGATTGCCCTTGGTGATGGCGCCGCCCAGTATCACGGGACCATCGAAGAAAGAACGGATTTCCGAAAGCAGGGCAAACGGGCTGAGGGTGCCGGCATGCCCGCCGGCCCCGGCTGTAACCAGAATCAGGCCATCCACACCCATGCTCAGGGCCTTTTTGGCGTGGCGGATATTGGTGACATCGTGGAAAACCAGGCCGCCGTAACTGTGAACCGCCTCAATGACCATCGGGTTGGCCTGGAGGCTGGTGATAATAATGGGCACTCTGTGCGTCACGCATACCCGCGTATCGTGCTCCAGGCGGTCATTGGTGGGATGAGCAATCTGGTTGACTGCGAAGGGCGCCACTTTGGCATTGGGATTGGAGGCCTTGTACGCGGCCAGCTCCTCGCCAATTTCTGTTAACCACTCGTCCAGTTTTTCCGCCGGGCGTGCGTTCAAAGCCGGGAAGGAGCCAATCACGCCACTCTTGCATTGTTCGATCACCATTTTGGGATTGGAGATGATGAACATGGGTGAGCAGAGGACCGGCAGTGTCAGATGATCTTTGATGTTGTCTGGAAGGCCCATGGGAGGTACTCCTGAAGGTTGTGTTTACGCCAGTTTAAAGCAATGCGTAGAGGGTGATGTACATGATGAGCAGCGCACTGGTGCTGAACCATCCATTCCATTCGATGCCAAACCGCAATGGCGAGACACCCGAGAAGCTCGAAATAAAACGCAGTGACGCGGTAAACGGTGATGCCCCCGCAAAAATAGCCCAGGTGATGGCGATTACGGAGGCTTGCACCAGGGGTGAGATATCCAGATCGGGGATCTGCTGGAGTGCCCCGAGCATCAGCGTAACGGTAATGATTGCGTTGATACCGATGAACGAAAACGTCAGCATGATCAGGGATATGCATACCATCAGGGTGGCGTTGCTGATGTTTGCCTGAATAAGGAAATCGCTGGCCGCCTGTGGGTCGATCAACGGAATCAGAATCACGCCGATAAAACCGGACGAGGTGAACAGAACCACCTCATTGCGCTGGTTGGTGAAGGTTTCAGGGAAGGAGCGGCGGATCCGACGCAGAAGTAGCCCGCCCTTCACCCTGGTTCGCTGCCCCCGGTACTGGACCCAGATCCAGATGATGCCGATGACCGGCGCGCACATCAGCAGAGCTGAGAACAGCTGCAGGCCGGTGAGCCGTGCCAGCACATAGGCCAGGCCGGGAATTAGCGCCACCAGGAACACGAGAGGGATCAATTGGACCAGGCCGCCGCCACTGACCCGGTTGGTCTTCGGTTTGGGGTAGGAAAAGCGGTCAAGGATGGCTCCCCACAGGATGAACAACAAGGTCCAGAGGAGCCCCAGCGGTGCGTATTGCTCCCAGGTTAGATCTGGAATGCCAGACAAAACCAGCAACATGGTGACCGACGTTGGCGCCCATAGGGGAACGCCGCAAAACCCACGGAGGGTGGCTGTCAGCATGCGCCGTTGACGAATGCCCCCGATCCTCTGGGTTTCCGGATCGGATGACGGCCGTATCGCACGACGAATCATGGTGCCCAGCACATTGAGAGCACCAATGTTCAGCATCACGCTGAACAGGTGTGACCCGAAGGACATCAGCAGGTAACGACGCCCTGGAGGTTGGTTGACCAGCACCTTGCCACAGCGACGAACCAGGGAAGATGACTTGGCTGATTCACGTAATACGGCCAGTGCGGTCAGGAAGAACGTAAAAAAGGCCGCGCGATCGAGACCCGCGCCCACGGTCGCGCCATCAATCAAATCCGCCAGCCAAAGGCTGATCGCGAGAGTCGGGGCGAGAATGGCAAATATTCGATAGGTCAGGCTGATGCGGGACCACTGCAGGACCACAAACAACAGTAATGCGATGCCGGCTACTGGGCTGGACCAGTGATTCGGAGAGAGTTCCCTGGCGATCGCGCACGCTGAGATGGTGACCAGGCACACCGTTGCCAGATTCTGGCTCACCAGGGTCATGTGGGTAGTCTGAGGGCGACTCAGCGCGATGATACTCACGGTCCCCTGCCGGATTAATCGCGAAAAGCGACAGTATTTTCCAGCAGTTCCCGTGTCGTCCGGGTCCGGTTCGCGTCTACTTCAGGGTCCTCATATCCAAAGCTGATGCCCAGCAGGATGCCTGTCTGGTCACCCAGGCCGAACGCATCGCGTACCAGGTCAGGGTAGGCGCGCATGCTGCCCATGGCACAAGAACTGATCCCGAACGCCTGCATTGAAAGCATCAGGGTCTGGGCATAGATGCCTACGTCAAGGGCGATGGTCGAACCAAACTGGCGATCCATACCAAGAAACACTATGTGGGGGGCGTCAAAGAACTCGAAGTTCCGTCTCACGGCCCGTAACCGACCCTCCTTATCATCCCTTGCGATACCCATTTCGTTGTACAAGGCAACTGCGCAATCGACCTGGCGGGTGCGGTATTCACCTTCGAAACGGGCAACGTAGCTGAAATCGGGGTTGCCGGGGGTGCCATCCCGATGACGCTCCAAAAACTTCCGACGAAGGGTTTCCTTCGTTTCACCAGAAGCCACAAACGCCTTCCAGGGCTGAGTGTTACAGTTGGACGGCGAGGTCCTGGCGAGCTCAAAAATCGACGTCAGAATATCGTGGCTCACTGGGTCGGGAAGAAATCCTCTCACTGAGCGGCGTGTTGTGATGGCGTCGACCAGTGTCATCGTTGGCGTAGTCATGGAATTCCCGGAATTATCAGATGGATTGTTCAGATTGACACGTTAACAAGATTAAGGTCAGTGGAGAAAAGCATATTTTCTATAAAAGCCATGCCGTTTAGGAATGGCTCTTATAGCCGGTGCGATCAGCGGTCTAAGACGCTCAGTTTGTGCCCAGCGGCTCTGTGGTTCTGAGGTCTCTATTGATTCTGCTGGCGGTCTTCTGGAGCTCTTCCAGCAGATACTCCAACACCCCTGGTTCTGCGGCTTTACTCGGAGGCATCGTCAGGTTGATAGCAGCAATGGCCTTGTAGTTTCGATTCCGGATGGGGACAGAAATACCGCACATACCTTCCTCGAGTTCGCGGTCGACGATGGACCAGCCTTTGGCGCCGTCGTTCAATATCACCCGTTTCAGTTCTTCTTTGGCGGTAATTGTAAACTGCGTGTAGCGAATGATTTCCTGGGTGTCCAAATAATAATCAAGCTCTTCCGGTGGCAGATCCGCCAGCTGAATTCGCCCCAAGGAAACCACGTGAGCGGGTAACCTGCTACCCACATTCAGAGTGCTCTTGAGTAGCTTACGGGTCGGCACCCGCATTACATAGTAGATGTCATAATCCTGAAGGACTGCGATTGAACAGGACTCCTGCACCTTCTGTACCAGTTCTTCCATGTGCCCCTGGGCGAACGACCATATCTCCATGGATGAGAGATAGGAAAAGCCCAGATCCAGAATCTTGGGCGTGAGCCAAAAGTGTTTGCCGTTGGAGTTGGCATAACCCATTGCCGTCAGCGTGTGCAGAAGTCTGCGGGCGCTTGCGCGGGAGATTTCCGAACGTCTTGCCACCTCCGAAAGCGTCAGTCGTGAAGCTCCTTCACCAAAGGCCCGAATCACGTCAAGCCCACGGGCAAAGGATGTCACTACGGCGTTGTCATCACTCTGAAGACTGTTAGTCATTTTTTCTATACCTGGAAAGATCCTTTGACATTGTTCAAAAATTGCACTTATCTTAATCGCGTTCTCACAAAGAACAAAACGTGCGCATATCGAACAATAAATTATCATCTTCCTGTGTGCAACCCAGCTATTCGGAGACTTATACATGCCTAACAACAACAGATCCCGATTGTTTTCTGCCGCAACTGGTTGTGCGCTGCTCGCCGGCCTGTCCATATCATCCGGCGTCGCTGCTCGTGACCTGACGTTTGCGAGCTATCTGCCGCCGCAGCACCCAACCAGTGAGGGGATCACGACCTTTATCGACGAAGCCCGTAAGCGATCTGACGGTAGCGTCGATTTCAAATTTTCCCTTCCGCGGCCGCTGCATCGGGTAAAGGCATGCTGTCCGCTGTCACCGACGGAATGATTGACGGTGGCTTCCTGGTCACCGTTTATTTCCCGACTTCGGTGCCCGCCAATACCACCATCAGCGACCTGTCTTTCTGGAACCAAGACTCCTTGGTGGCGACAGCGGCATCTGTAGACACTATCCTGAACGGCTGCCCACAGTGTCTGGAAGAGTACGAAAACAATAACGTGCGGTTCCTCGCCAGTTACGCAACGCCACCTTATCAGGCCATGTGCAAGGACGAATTTGCCTCCGGATTCGAACCTGAAGGCAAAAGAATGCGAGTAGCCGGTGAGGAAATCGGCAAATGGGTATCCGGTATCGGTGGCGTACCGGTAAATATACCCAACAGTGAATCCTACGAGGCCATGGAGCGCAGCCAGCTGGATTGTGTTATCGGTGCGACCAGCTGGCTCAAGTCTCTGTCCCTGATCGAAGTGGCAAATAGTGTGGTTGAATTGCCCATGGGCGCGTTTCTTGGTGGTTCACTGTTGAACATCCGGGAATCTGTCTGGCAGGAGATGAGTGACCAAGAAAAACAGGCCCTTGTCGACGCCGCCTCGATTGGTCTGGCTCGCACTATTTACGCCTATCAGGATGAGGAGAACGAAGTTAAGGAGCTGGCTAAAGAAGAAGGCGTTAACTTTGTTGAAGTATCCGGTGAGATGAAACGGCAACGCGAAGAATTCATGCAGTCCCAGCTGGAGCGGGCGGCAGAGACCGCCACAGATCGCGGAGTCGAAAATGCGGAGCAAATCGTGGAGAGCTTCACCAGAAACCTAGAAAAGTGGGAAGAGCTGCTGGCAGGCAAATCCCTGTCCGAGGCTGAGTATGCAGAGCTTCTGAAGACGGAAATCTACGACAAGGCGTTTTAAAGTCGAAAGACCGCCGGCCCGCCAGGGCCGGCGTTTCCATTTTGTCAGGATGGTTTTATCAATGAGCGAGCGATTAACGCAATTCAAGCCCTTTGAGGGGGTGCGTGTATTGGATATGAGCCAGGGCCTGGCGGAACCTTACGCCGCCCAAATGCTGGTGATGATGGGGGGGCGGAAGTGCTGAAGGTAGAGCCACCTCAGGGAGACTGGGGTAGGGTGATGGGCGTTGCCCCCGAAGGGCATAGTTCGCTCAGTGTATCGGCAAACTGGGGCAAGCGGGCTATTTGCCTCGATGCCAGAAAACCTGAAGGAAAAGCCATTCTCAAGCAATTGGCACGTGGTTCCGACGTTGTGCTTGAGAGCTTTCGTCCCGGTGTACTGGCCAAGATGGATATGAGCTATCCGGATTTGGAGTCGGTGCGCCCGGGCATCATTCTTGGCTCTATCTCCGGCTTCGGCAGTGCCGGGCCCCACGCCAAGCGCCCTAGCTCCGACAGCATCTTGCAAGGTTCCACCGGTATGGCGGTGATGAATGAGACCGACGACAGAGTCCCGAAGCGAGTGGGTATGCTGGCCGTGGATATGATCGCCGGGCTGTATGCCGGCTTTGCCCTCTCTACGGCAATTCATGAGCAGCGAGCGACGGGCCAGGGGCGCCATCTGGATCTTTCATTGCTGGGCTCTGCCTCTGCTTTCCAGGCCATGCCACTGATTGAGTCCCATCTGCAAGGTGGTGTCAGAAATAAACATGTCACGGTACCGTCGGGAAATTTTGCCACCAGCGACGGCATGATTTCGGTGGTGTGCCTGCGCAACGAAATGTTTGTTGCGCTCGCTCAGGCGGTTGAGCGTCCTGAGTGGGCTACTGATCCTCGATTTGCCGAAAACGAATCGCGCCAGATCAACGCCGAGGAAGTTCACAGAATGCTGGCAGAGGTATTTGTGCAACGCACCCGCGATGACTGGATTGAGCGCCTGAACGAGGCGGGTGTGCTTTGCGGGCCGCTGAATAGCTACCAGGAATTACAGCAGGATCCCCAGGTGCGTTTTCTTGATCTGATGCCGATGTTGGCCCACGGGGCGTTCGGCAATATCCCCATGCCTCGGTTCCCTGGCGCCGACCTTAAGGCTGAAGACCTCAGTCCGGCACCGAATCTGGGCCAGCATACCTGTGAATTATTGCGGGAAGCGGGATACGGGCAAAGCGAAATTGACGCCTTTCTGATGTCGGAAGTTTGCATACAGGCCCGATAGTTCAGGGAATTTAATGGAAGGGAGAAGGCAAGGTGGACTCTCCGATGCGTGCAGTAATCTGTGAAAAATTTTCGTCTTACAAGGATCTCAGACTCGAGGACGTTGCCGCTCCCGAATTGAGACCGGGTTGCGTGCGGATTGAGGTTCACTTCGCCAGTGTCAGCTATGCCATATCGCTCATGGTGGCTGGAAAATACCAGCGCAAGATGGCCTTGCCATTCATCCCGGGCACCGAGGTTTCCGGCTACGTTCTGGAATGTGGTGAGGGGGTGTCGGAGTTTCAGCCCGGTGATCCCGTAGCCGCGATAATCGATTCAGGTGCCTTCGGCGAGGAAGTGGTCGTTGATCCGGCAACAGTCTATCGAGTTCCTGAGGGGTTGCCGTTAGTGCAAGCGGTCGCGATCCCCCTGTCGTTTGGTACCGCCGCAACGGCGTTGGCCCGGGGTGGGGTGGCTCCTGGCAAGACGGTACTGGTGACCGGGGCGACTGGTGCGCTTGGTTTAGCGGCAGTGCAGGTTGCCCGCCTCAGGGGCGCAACGGTTATTGCTGCCGCAAGTTCCCAGCCAAAACTTGAGGCGGCACTGGCAGCCGGCGCCACGCACACTATTGATTACTCGACGGAAAATCTTATCGACAGCGTGAAGTCCCTTACCGGGGGCAAGGGAGCGGATCTGGTTTTCGATCCGGTGGGCGGTGAGCTATTTGAACAGCTGATCCGCTGCACTGCGATCGAGGGCAGCATGCTATCTCTTGGTTTTGCTAGTGGCGATATTCCCGCAGTTCCGGTCAATCTGCTGTTAGTGAAAAACATTAGCCTGTTCGGGGTGAACTTTTCGGAATATATCGGCTGGGGTAAGCGGGACCGAAGGTACGAGTTTGCCCTTCAGATTAAAGAGATGATGGCTTGGCTATTCCAGGAAGCCGATGACAACAATCTCACTATCAAGCAGCCGGAAGTGTATGCGCTGACTGATTTTGGGGCGGCTATTGACTGCGTAATTGGTCGTCGATCAATTGGAAAAGTCGTCATAACAACAAGATAAGAGGTGTGTCGTGGGCAGGTATTTAAAGCAATTCAGTGATGGGACGGCACTGGTGGTAGGGGTGCTTATCGTCCTCATGATGTTGCATGTAACCGCCGAGGTGTTATTGCGGGTGGGCTTTGGCATGCACATTCCAGGCACCATGGAGGTAGTCACCTACTATTATATGGTCGCTGCGGTCTTTATGGGTATCTTTGCGTGCACTACGGAAGACGGCCATATCCGGGTGGATGTAATAGCACAGTTTCTAAAGGGCAGGGTGCGTCTCGCTGTCGAGTTGTTTGGCCTGGCGGTGATGGCTGTGTATTTCGCAATATTTGCCTGCGGTCTCTATATGCAGGCCTTGAAGAGCTGGACCCGTAGCGAAACCGTCGATGCGATTTTTCTGGAACTGCCGGTATGGCCCTCACGATGGATTGCCGTCGCGGGGATTATGCTTTCAGTGGTTTCTGTTCTGTACCTGTTCCGCCTGGTGTGGGGTAGTCGACTTGACGAGCCTCGGGGGGCAGGGCAATTAGTAATATACAGATCGGCCTGACGTGTATTGGTCTGCTTCTGGTCCTGCTCTCCCTGCGAATCCCTATCGGGGTGTCGCTGGGCATGACAGCCTTTACCGGTATTTTTGCCTTACGTGGCATGGATGCAGCGTTCGCGCTTATGGGGTCGACGACCTTTCAGTTCATTGCGCACTGGTCGCTGACGGCCATTCCCATGTTTATCCTGATGGGCGCAATAGCCTTTCACACAGGCCTGACCCGAACCCTGTTTGACGCAGGAAAGGCCTGGCTGAGTTTTTTACCCGGAGGGCTGGCGATTGCCACCAACGTCTCCAGCGCGGGCTTCGCAGCAGCCAGTGGCTCAAGCGTGGCAATGGCGGGGGCGATGTCGAGACTCGCAGTGCCGGAGATGCTCAGGGCAAAGTATGACCCTGGGCTGGCCACCGGTGTCGTAGCGGCATCGGGTACACTCGGCGCGTTTATTCCGCCCAGCATTCCGTTCGTGCTTTATGCCGTGTTCATGGAAGCATCGGTGGGCCAGCTGTTGATGGCTGTTAATCATCGTGCGGGTAAAGATGAATCTCGGGCTGGCCCCGGTGACCAGTGACCGCATTACCCGTTCCGCGAAATCGATACTGTTGGTAAAGCCATGGCCGCTGCCGGTGATTGTGGCCGGCTTGTATACCGGCACCGTTACGGCCACCGAAGCAGGTGCCTTCGGCGCCTTTATTGCCATTGTGGCAGCCGTGGTGCAAAGGAGCTTTAGCTGGGGAGCGCTCAGGCTGGCGGTCTCGGAGACTGTGAAGAGCACCGCCTCGATTTTCCTGATTGCCATTGGCGCAGTGCTGTTCAGCAGGATGCTGACGCTGAGCCAGATACCGATGAATATTGGTATCTGGGTTGAAGGCTATGCGGTGGCATTATGGATTTTCCTGATTATAGTGACTGTTTTTTATATCGTTCTGGGCATGTTTCTTGATCCAATTGGGCTATGCTGGTAACGCTTCCGGTTTTGGCACCGTTCGTCATCGCCTTTGATATCAATGTCATCTGGTTTGGCGTGCTAGTCGTCAAATTTATAGAAATAGGCCTGCTTACTCCGCCAATAGGTCTCAATCTGTATGTCGTTAGTGCCGGCGTTGGGGACTCGGTTCCATTCGGGACAATTGTTCGGGGGACTTTATGGTTTTTGGCGGCGGAAGCTGTCGTGCTGGCATTGCTGATGTTCTTCCCGGAGATCTCGCTTTTCCTTCCTTCATTAATGTATTAACGAGTCGGTTTTGCCGTCGCGTTCGGCCGTCGGCGCGGGGCTATCGCACACGGCCAGATGCGGCCCTGACGGCAAGCTATATAAATTTGGTATGGGGTCGATAAAATAACGGTTTGCTGGGGAATGGAAGATTCATTGACCAAGTCGCAGAGAGGGGGTAGTTTTTGCGAGCTGCATGTATTTTCATCGCAGTGGGTCAGTCAATACATGTTCGTATTGGCAGGCCTGATTAAAGAAAACAAAAACCTCGGGAGAATCCTATGACCATCCACTGTTCAAAGTTCATGCGGCCACTGACTGCTATGGTCTGTTCTGCTGCCCTGATTATTGGGGCCACCAATACTGCTGCCCAGGACAAAGAGCCCAACCTGCCAGATACCATGACCTGGTCCTCTTATGACGTTGGCTCCGCTGGTTATGCCGAAGCCTCGGCCATCGCCGACGCATTTGGCAAGGAATTCGGCACCCGTATCCGTATCCAGCCCTCCGGTTCTGCTATTGGTCGTCTGCAGCCTTTGCTCAGTGACAGGGCGACTGTTGGTTTCCTGGCCACCGAAACCTTCTTTGCCGCAGAGGGTGTTTATGACTTCTCGACTCGCCAGTGGGGGCCGCAGAATCTGCGTGCGCTTGCGGGACGTCCTTCCTCCATTGGTATTTTTACAGCCAAGGATGCCGGGATCGAGACGTTGGAAGATCTCAAGGGCAAGCGGTTTGCCTACGTGGCGGGCAACCCGTCCATCAACGTCAAATGTAACGCCTTCCTGGCATTCGCTGGTCTGACTGAGGATGATCTGGAAGCGGTGGTTTTTCCTACGTATGCCAGTGCGATGAGTTCGTTGGCCAGAGGCGAGGCTGATGCATCTTGCACGACCACTACGCCGAGCCATGTCTATGAGCTGGCAGAGTCTCCTCGCGGTATTCGCTGGTTGAACATGGACCCCGATAACACCGAATCCTGGAAGAAAGTGAATGAGGTAGCCCCGTTCTTTGCACCCTTCCAGGAAACCATTGGTGCTGGCATCAGTGAAGAAAACCCCGTTGATATCATGGCCTATCGTTATCCGGTAATGGCTGTAAAAGCAGAAATGGATGCCGACACCGCGTATAACATGCTCAAAGCAGTGGATCAGACTTATCCGATGTACAAGGATGCTACTGCTGCAATGCCCCGTTGGGAAATCACTCAATCTGGCGTGCCGGCTATTGACGTGCCTTTCCACGAAGGCGCAATTCGATATCTCAAGGAAAAAGGCATCTGGACCGACGAGCATCAGGCCTGGAACGACGCCCGTACCGCACGCTTGAATGCGTTGCTGGAAGCCTGGCCTGAGGCTGTTGCCGAAGGCGAGGGCAAGAGCGACGAAGAGTTTGCCGAAATCTGGGAAAAGCATCGCCAGCAAGCACTTGGGTCACTCTGATTGTTTGACTAGCTGACACGAATCGGGTGGCGGTGCCTACGGGCGCTGCCGCCCAAGACTCTAATTCCGGAGCACTTTCCAACATGACATCTGCGCCGGGTGCTGACACCCCGACCACTAATCCTGAACTCCAGAGCTCTGACAAAGGACGTCTGCGTGGAATTGGCTACTGGATAGTCATGGCCCTCGGTACCCTGGGGCTGCTCATGGCAATCAATCAGACCTTTAATCTCAAACTTCTGGGTTTCCAACCGTTGGGAAACTCCTATCTGTATTATCTTATCGGGATATTTCTGGCCGCAGCTTTTTTGTGCTTTCCGGCTTGGCTTGGTGCCCGTGACCGAATCTCTTGGTATGACTGGGTCCTTGCTGCTTCAGCACTGGCCTCGTGTGGCTATCTGGGCTATCACGGCCTGACGATGATCAACATGGGTTGGGAGTATTTTGCGCCGTCAGAGGCCACGATATTTTCGGGTGTTTTGCTGGTGCTGGTGCTTGAAGGTGTACGCCGTTGTGGCGGCTGGCCATTGCTAGCAGTGTCATTGTTTTTTGGCAGCTATCCATTATATGCAGACAGTATGCCCGGCTTTCTTTGGGGCAATCAATATGAGCTGCCGGAGCTTCTTCGTGCACACGTCATTGGCGTGGAAAGTATTATCGGGATTCCCATGCAGGTAGTTGCGCAGCTGGTTATTGGCTTTGTGGTTTTTGGCGCCGCGCTCACAATTACCGGCGGCGGTGACTTTTTTATGAAATTTGCGACCGCCCTGATGGGTCGTAGTCGCGGTGGTCCGGCCAAGGTGTCGGTGCTGTCCAGTGGTATTCTGGGTAGTCTTTCCGGCAGCGTTATTTCCAATATCCTCACCACCGGTCCCATTACGATTCCGACTATGAAAAAAACTGGTTACCCCGCGTATTATGCCGGTGCGGTGGAGGCGTGTGCATCCACCGGTGGAACGCTTATGCCGCCGGTGATGGGTGCTGTTGCCTTTATCATGGCGTCGTTTCTTGGGGTGCCCTATGCGGAAATTATGATCGCGGCTTTCCTCCCGGCTTTGCTGTTTTATCTGGCGTTATTGTTCCAGGTTGATAACTATGCCGCGCGCAGGGGTCTGAAGGGCTTACCGGACTCCGAGATTCCTTCTCTTAAGGAAACGCTGAAGGATGGCTGGCCATACCTGCTGGCCTTGTTCATGCTAATTTATATGCTTCTGGTGATGCGTCTTGAGGCTTATGCGCCTTACTATGCCTCGCTGGTTTTACTGGGCGTAGCCTTGTTCAAACGTAGCTACCGCTTGAACTGGGCCCGTGCTAGGGCCTTTATTACGGATTTGACGACCAATGTCTCCAATCTCGTGGCGATTTTGTCGGGTATCGGGCTGGTTGTTGGCGGGCTTTCCTACACTGGAGTAGCTGGCGCATTCTCGCGGGAGCTGCTGCTTTACGCTGATGGCAGTATACCGCTGATGTTGATTGCCGGTGCTATTACCAGCTTTATTCTGGGTATGGGAATGACTGTCAGTGCCTGTTATATCTTCCTGTCAATCCTGCTGGCACCGGCGCTGGTCAACGCGGGCCTTAACCCGATTGCCAGCCATCTGTTCATTCTTTACTGGGGCATGTTGTCGTATATCACTCCACCAGTGTCCCTCGCCGCGATAACGGCTGCCGGCGTAGCAGGTTCCAATGCAACCAAAACCGGGATCTATGCCATGCGGCTGGGTGGCATTCTGTTCATTCTGCCGTTCCTGTTCGTTGTGAATCCTTCCCTGATACTGCAAGGCGATATTGAGCGAATTTTGTTGTCGGCCGGCACTGCGATCGCGGCGATCTGGTTAATTGCGTCTTCGATGGAAGGCTACCTATACAGGATCGGTATCATTGGATGGCCTCTGAGAGTTCTGGCGCTTTTTGCGGGTGGCCTGATGATTTATCCAGACATACTCACCGAAGTCCTTGGTTTCGTTTTAGTCGCGGTAATCTATTTTGGGAAGCTTTTTCTCGGAGCTTCTAAAGCTCCTGTTTACAGAAACTGAGGCTGAAAGCCGTGAAAGGATGATTGAGGATGATTGATAAGCGAGTTGCTTCTTTGCGGGACTCCGTAGGAGATATTCCGCATGGAGCAAGCGTTATGATCGGCGGGTTCGGAAGCTCTGGTATTCCGCTCGGGCTGATTGAAGCACTTCGGCAGCAGGGTGCAGGGGATCTGACGATTATCTCCAATAATGCCGGAGTCGGAGAAGAAGGAATTGCGAGCCTGCTGCGCGATGGCCTGGTTAAAAAAATAGTCTGTTCCTTCCCGCGTTCTGCGGGTTCCATCTGGTTTGAAAAGCGCTTTGAGGAGGGGGCTGTTGAACTTGAGCTGGTGCCGCAGGGTACCCTGAGCGAGCGTATCCGCATAGCAGGTGCCGGGATTGGAGGATTTCTAACACCCACCGGCTATGGCACCAAACTGGCGGAGGGCAAGGAAACGAGGGTCATCGACGGCAAAGGCTATGTGTTGGAGATGCCGCTGAATGCGGACTTTGCACTGATCAAGGCCGAGGCGGCTGATCCGTGGGGCAATTTGATTTATGACACCGCTGGCCGAAATTTCAATCCGATGATGGCGATGGCGGCGACTTTATCAATAGCCGAAGTGAATCATATTGGTCAGCTAGGCGAGCTTGACCCGGAACGGGTTGTCACTCCGGGAATTTATATTGATCGGGTGGTGTCACAGGAGGCAATGCATGTTTCGGCTTAGTTCTGAAGATCTGGCCCGCCGCGTCGCGGAAGATATTCCGGATGGCTCATACGTGAACCTTGGTATCGGTATGCCGACGCGTGTTGCGAATTTTGTCGCAGGTGACAAACAGGTTATCTACCACAGTGAAAATGGCATTCTGGGTGTTGGCCCGGCACCGAAACCTGGGGAAGAAAATACCAACCTGATTAATGCTGGCAAGCAATACGTCACTTTATTGCCAGGCGGTTGTTATTTCGACAATGCTGAGTCCTTTGCAATGATGCGGGGCGGCCACTTGGACATCGCAGTGCTGGGCGCATTTCAGGTTGCTGAAAACGGCGATCTGGCCAATTGGGCCACCAATGAAGACAAGTTTCCGCCGGCAGTCGGCGGCGCCATGGACCTTGCGGTGGGGGCGAAAAGGCTCTTCGTCATAATGCGTCATAGCACTCGGGACAACGACCCTAAAATACTGCAGCGCTGCACTTTTCCCTTGACGGGCACAGGGGTTGTCAGCCGGATTTTTACGGATCTCGCTGTACTTGATGTGACTCCGGAGGGGCTACAGATAATCGAGTTGTTCGGGTCCAACACCTTTGAAGAGGTCCAGGCGGTGACTGGGGCCCGGTTATTGCCTCCGTTGACCTCATGATGCAGCGAAGCCCATTCCAAGACATGTCGGAGACGTTTCGACTATAGGCGAATGGGATATGATTAACGCTTTCTCGAGACCGGACTGTTTATCCGGGACTCGCTCGGTGCTTACCTATCTGGCGCTCTTCGCTGGTATTGCGAACGTTGTCCCCGGTCATACCTACCTCGCCACTGTGCTAGCCTGCTTGGCCATTGTGCTGGGCTGGGGCAACTTGCGTACAGTGGGCCGTGCGATCCTGATCCTGATAGTGGTTCTGACCTTTGTCGGGTTGATAGTAGAGCCTTCTTCAGTGCCGAAAGCCGCTGGCAACATGGCTAGAATCGGGGCGCTGATTATTACCGTGATGCTGTTATCGGCGGTATTGGGGCAGTCTAACGACTTGAAGCTGATTTCACGCAGCCTGTTTGCCGGCAAATCGCTTTATCGCTACGTTGGCATGACTTCAGGCACCGCGTTGCTCGCTGTGCCGCTTAATTTCGGGTCGGTGGGGGTTATCGCCACCATGATTGGCGTGCAGGTCAAGGACCAGGGAGACAGCCCGATGGCGCGTAATGCGGCGAGGGCGGTCGTCCGGGGGTTCGGGGCCTCGCCTATGGCCTCGCCGCTGTCCGTCGCTGTGGTTCTGACGGTGACTTTCCTGCCGGCCCTGTCGAGCTGGAAATTGATTGCACTGGGTCTGCCGTTTGCTTTGTTCTACCTCTTTGTCGGTGCCTTGTCGCGGGAAGACGAGCCACCACGTGAAGAGTTGGCAATCAGTGCAGATGAAGACGGGGAAGCTGTGCTGCCCTGGCTGCGCTTTATTGGTGTTGTTGCATTGATTTGTATGGGTGCATTCACCTTGAGTGTGGTTGGCGGTTTGCTCTACTCCCAGGCAGTGACCCTGAGCTGCCTGACGGCGGTTGTCATCGGGTTGGTATACCGCCGCCTCCATGACGGGGTCTTGAACATGCCATCACTGGCTATGATGAATAACGAGTTGGTCATTATGGGGGGGTCGTCGTTTCTTGGCGGTATTATTGGCACCTTGGCATTGAATTGGCTGGGCATGGGGTTCAGCTTGCCTGTCTGGGCCTATCCGGTGGTCGCCATGGTGGTGCCCTGGTTGTTCTTTGCCGGTGGCACCGTCGGAGTTAACCCGATTATCTCAGGCACCCTGTCGGGTAGCATTCTTGGCCCGATCTGGCCGGAATACGGTCTGCTCGGGCTCGGGTTGGGCATGGTGGCGGGGTGGGGAATTACTATCGCAGGTACGCCATATTCCGCTAACGCGATATTGTTGGAACGATGCACGGGGTATAGTGCTGCCACCGCCTCCTATGGTTGGAGCCTGAAGCTTTCGCTAGTGGTACTGGTCGTCTGTAGTGTGGTGTGCGCAATTTTCACACTGCCGTTCTAAAATCCAGATGACGGAAAGCAGAGCTTCCCGCCATTTTCCATTATTTCAGGCGTGACCCGCTACTTGGTGGGGCACATAGTGTGCCTCCAGAGTCGCTTTTTCGTTCTCGCTCAGTTCCAGCTCCAGTGCAGCCAGTGCTTCCTCAATATGACCGGGTTTACTGGCGCCGATGATAGGAGCGGTGACCACAGGGTTGGAGAGCACCCACGCCAGAGCAATACGGGCCATAGACGTACCACGATTGTCGGCCACTTCCTTCAGGGCGGCGATAACAGGTTGGTCGATATCGCTGCCGAGGCGCCATTTCCGGGTATTTTCATCGGTGCGCGCCCGTGCTGTCTCGCCGGCTTCCCCCTGTACGGTTTTTCCGGCCAGGATACCCCGGGCCAGCGGACTCCACGGAATCACGCCAATGCCCTGGTCAGCACACTGTGGAATCATTTCCCGCTCTTCTTCCCGGTAGATCAGGTTGTACATCGGCTGCATGGTTACAAAGCGAGTCCAGCCGTGCTTTTCTGCCGTGAACTGGGCTTTGGCGAATTGCCAGGCAAACATCGAAGATGCGCCTATGTAACGCACTTTGCCAGCCTTCACCACATCGTGGAGCGCTTCCATGGTTTCCTCGATGGGTGTGTGGTAGTCCCAGCGGTGAATCTGGTAAAGGTCGACGTGATCGGTGCCGAGACGCCGCAATGAGCTGTCGATAGCGTCCATGATGTGTTTTCTGGACAGGCCCCGGTTGTTCGGTGCATCTCCCGTGGGATTAAATACTTTGGTGGCAATGACCACGTCTTCCCGTGGCGCGTAATCCAGCAAAGCCTTGCCCACCACCCGCTCGGATTCACCGATCGAATACATGTTGGCGGTATCAAAGAAGTTTATTCCCGAGTTCAGTGACTGTTTGATGAAGGGGCGACTGGCCTGCTCGTCCAGTACCCACTGGCGCCATTTGGGCGAGCCATAGGTCATGGTGCCCAGACAAAGGCGGGAGACTTTCATGCCGGTTGTTCCGAGGCGGCGGTATTGCATGGCTTTCTCCACAGCTGCGGGTAAAGAATAGGAATCCGGAAAAATTATTGGTGATTCGGAGTGGTTCAGAAGAATAGATTGGTATTTGCCAGAATAAAGACCACGGTAACTCGAAGTTTAAATAAAAGCGGGCCTTGAGAGGCCCGCTTTTATTTGTTGTGCGCCAGGCATGGCGCGTAGCGCCTTGACGGGCGCTGATCCGGTTCAGGTGGTGCTGGCCGGATGACTTGGGGGTGCAAGTCCCCTGTGGACCCGGCAAGGGGAACCACTGATATGTTTTGACCTGTCAAATGGTTGCACAATTTTTATGGTTGCACCTCCGGTTAAGCACGTTGGATCAGAGCACGGCCAGGCAGTTTGCGACGGTGGATCATACTGATATACGTGGATTGGTTACCGACCTGACTTCACTACGTCGCGGAGCTGGCCTTTCTCTAGCAGCAAGGATCAGCGACCGAAACCGCCTCTGGGCGGTTTCCCGGTCACTGCCGGTTTAGTGGTTCCCAAGGGTTCTCCACACCGGCCTAGCCCTGCCCTGACTTAACGTGCCTCTTTACCTCATCCTATGCTTGTTGCTGGTTCATGGGGGTTCACCCGGCGTTCGTGGCACTGTGAACCCTCGGCATTTCTTCCCGGACGATTGCCCAGATAAAACCTATCAGTTCCCTCGCAATCGCCACACACACCAGCTTGCTGTTCTTGCCCGCCTGGATGAGATCCCGGTAGCGACCGCAAAGCCGTTTCTGGGCCTGCCAGGCGATCCTCTTCGTGTCCTCTGACGCTGGGGCCGCTTTACGCTTGAGGTGTTTCGTCTGGCGCGCCGGGAAGCGGTAACTCCAGGCTGACTCGACCAGCATACGCCGGGCATGACCATTGCCCGTGAGCGTGATGCCGCCCTGGCGACGCCTCCCGCCACTGCTGTGTTCGCTCGGCACCAGCCCTAAAAATGCCATCAACTGACGGGGCGAGTCGAAGCGGGTAATATCCCCCAACTCAGCCAGCAACACCATGGCCGCCAGTGTGTCGACTCCTCTGAGTGCCACCAGAGCCTCCACCACCGGTGCAAGGGACCACTGTGCCAACGCCCGTTCCATCTGTGTCCGCAAATCAGCCACCCGCTGCGTCGCCGCCTTCACCGCATCGACATACTCCTGCAGTACCACCTGCTGCCAGTCGTGTGAGAACTTCAGCGACTCCAGCCACGTGTAATGGGCCTGCGTCCAACGTTTCTTGCCAGCGGGCCAGGCGTGGCCGTGACGCAGCACGAATGCGCTCAGCTGCTGGCGGGCCTTGCGCTCCTGCGACTTCATATCACCACGGGCACGGGTCAGATCCCGCATCGCTTCCTGTTCCGGACCAGGCACCCAGACCGGTATCAGATCACCGCTGCGCGCAAGACGGGCCAACTTTAATGCATCCCGACGGTCCGTCTTGATCCGCTCCGCCGCCGCCTTGGGAATGCGCGACGGCGCCACCACCTCACAGATATGTCCGGTACCGGCGAGCTGGTGATACAGACCATAGCCACAGGGCCCCGCCTCATACACAAACTGTAGGACACCACCACCAAACCGCTCACTCAGGCGCCGCACGAGCTTCTCAATCGATTTCGGGCGGTTGGCAATTTCACCTTCGGAGTGGGGCTCCTGCCGGCCGGGTTCAGCCACCGCCACCGCAATTGTTTCCTTATGGACGTCCAAGCCCACATACGCGGCGTAACATTCCTGCCCGGGTAGTTCCAGCCTTGCTGCAACGGTGTCGATTCGGGACGCTTCTGATTTAAACTTATTCATGACCTGCCCTCCTCAAAGTGGCTCTGCTGTTGGTTTCTTTCCGTCCTCAACAATAACCCACGTGCGTTGAGGACGGGCAGGTCAAAACATCATGTCTAGCCGGACGGCAAGGGTGTCCATCGTGAGATGGAATCTGAAGGAAGCCGCAGGCAAAGCACTGGCCTGACGAACAGAAATCGCATATGAGGCGGTCACACCGGGTAAGGCGTCAACGATCGTCAAAGCCCTGTACTTGCACGGAAGGTGTGGACGTAAAGTAAGCGTTCATTCCACGACGTAGTTGACCTACTTCACGTCACGCAGTGGCCTCATAACTCCGGCGAGACCTTGTACTGTTTGGTGCCGTCCTCGGCTAACACGATCACACTCTTGCGGTTGATCTTGGTGACGATCCCCAATACCGGTCCTTCCCGGCCTTCGAAGGTCACTTTCAGGCCCACCCGCAACTGGCTCAGCGCCTGCAGATTTTCCTGATCCCACAGTTCGTCGATGCGCCGGCAGATGTATTGGTTCAGTTCCAGCAACTGGTCGATGCTCATGTCTTCAATGCGCATGAACGGCCTCCGGCTGTTTGCTCTGTCGGCCAGGATGGCGCGGATCGATCAGCGCCCGTAGCGGATTTTCGGCAAACCGAGTTTTCCAGAGTCGCGGTGTCAGATCCACCACTTCACTGGCCGGATGCTGGCTGATGCGTTGCAGCACGTCCACCAGGTAAGTGTAGGGGTTAATATCGTGCAGCTTGCAGGTGCTGATCAGGCTCTGGATGATGCCCAGGTGTTCCGCGCCCAGTTCGGTCCAACAGAACATCCAGTTTGAACGATTATGCTGAGCTCAGCATAATCGCTCCAACTGGCTGTTTGCGGGATCACTGCGCAGTGGTCGTAAGCGTTCATTCCACGACGTAGTTGACCTACTTCACGTCACGGAGGGGCCTTAATAACTCCGGCGAGACCTTGTACTGCTTCCTGCCATCCTCACCCAGCACGATCACACTCTTGCGGTTGATCTTGGTGACGATCCCCAATACCGGTCCTTCCCGGCCTTCGAAGGTCACTTTCAGGCCAACCCGCAATTGACTCAAGGCTTGCAGGGTTTCTTGCTCTTGCAGTTCATCAATTCGCTGGCAGATGTACTGGTTCAGTTCCAGCAACTGGTCGATGCTCATGTCCTCAATGCGCACGGACGGTGGCCTCCGGCTGTTTGTTCTGTCGGTCAGGATGGCGTGGGTCGATCAGCGCCCGTAAAGGGTTCTCGGCGAACCGGGTTTTCCAGAGTCGGGGCGTCAGGTCGCTGACTTCACGGGCCGGGTGCTGGCTGATGCGTTGCAGCACGTCCACCAGATACATGTACGGGGTAATATCGTGCAGCTTGCAGGTGCTGATCAGGCTCTGGATGATGCCCAGGTGTTCCGCCCCCAGTTCGGTCCAGCAGAACATCCAGTTTTTTCTGTTATGGAA
>NZ_FONF01000066.1:0-1580 GCF_900112835.1 Marinobacter sp. DSM 26671
GTCGAGGGTGTTTTGAGTCAACATCAGTTTCTCCGGGATCAGTGGTAGTAGCGGGGGCCGCGAACGTTGGTGTGTACTGGCAGCTCAGTCAGTTCCGACTCCTCCTCGGCCAGGGGTAACGGGAGCTGATCCAGCCCCTGCTTCAGGATCGAGCTGATGCTCTGGTAGCTGGCCGAGTTGATGGCCAGTGCTCGGCTACAGGCCTGCTCCAACCGGTCACGGCTGTAACGTCGACTCAGGTTCAATAGCCCCAGGCATGATCGGTAACCATGCTCCGGATGAGTGCGATCCTTAAGCTGTCGCTGTACCACGTCGAGCGTGGCGGGACCGATGTCAGTGGCCCAGTTCAGGAACCGCCCGGGCGACCAGTTCTGATGGGCCTGATGGGACTTAGGCATGTGCTCGGTCAGGGTGACGAAGCGGCCCTTGCCATGCCGAGGGTGCAGGGCCACCCGCTGGCCTTTGTGCATGACCTCAACGGACGTATCGGTAACCCGAACATCTAGCTTCACCCCCACCAGGGCGTGAGGCACGCTGTACAGGCGTTTATCGATCTCGATGTGGTAGTCGATGCCTGGCCGTGCCTTGCGCCACTCGGCGTAGACATAGGGCGTTGCCGGCAGTGGCTTCAGCGCGGGTCGGTCCAGCGTTTCGAACAGGCTCTGGCGGCTTTCGGATCGCCCCTGGAACGGGCGCTGGTTCAGTGCTGGTAGCAGGTCTGCAATCGCCGAGTTCAGTTCGGCCAGTGAGAAGAACGTTCGGTGCCGCAACCGGGCCAGGATCCAGCGTTCAACCAGCAGCACTGCGGCTTCGGCCTTTGCCTTGTCTTTGGGCTTGTAGGGTCGTGCCGGTAATACCGCCGTCTGGTAATGGGTCGCCAGTTCCGCGTAGGTCTCGTTGATCTTCGGGGTGTATCGGTCCGCTTTGGTGACCGCTGCCTTCAGGTTGTCGGGCACCAACAGCTCAGCTACCCCACCGTAGAACGCCAGCATCCGCTGGTGGGAGGCGATCCAGTCCGGCAGGCTCTGGCTCCAGGTGGCCTCGGCGAAGGTATAGCTGGACGCGCCCAGCACGGCCACAAAGACCTGAGCCTTGCGCATCTCGCCAGTGCTGCGGTCCACCACCGGCACGGTGGGACCACAGTAGTCGATAAAGATCTTCTCACCGGCCCGGTGGACCTGGCGCATGCTGCGCCGCTGCCGGCCGCGCCAGAGCCGGTAATGATGGCAGAATTGGCTGTACCGGCGGGCCTTATCGCCATGGCGTTCCACGTACTCGGCCCACAGCAGTTGCAGGGTCACGCCCTTGGTCTTGAGTTCCTGATGGACCTGGAAGTAGTCGGGTTCAGCAAATCGAGATGGGGGTGTCTTGGCCGGGAACAGCAGGGCCTCTAACCGTACTTCATCCGTGCCTTCCGGCAACGGCCAGGTGATGCCCTGCGCAGTGGCCAGGCTGACATACTTGCCGACCACGCCCTTGGAGAGCCCGCAGGCACGGGCAATGCGCTCATGGCTCAGGCCCGCTTCGTACTTGAGGCGCAAGACCTCGATGATCTGTCGCATGGAAATCCTCGCTGCCGG